>CAIVPQ010000205.1 GCA_903907835.1 uncultured Actinomycetes bacterium | reverse complement strand
TCTCGCGCAAAACCCATTTCATGTGTCACCACGATCATGGTCATTCCGCTAGTCGCCAACTCGCGCATCACATCCAGCACCTCACCAACAAGTTCTGGATCTAGCGCTGAGGTTGGCTCATCAAACAACATCAACTTCGGTTCCATAGCCAGAGCGCGCGCGATAGCCACACGTTGCTGCTGTCCTCCGGACAAGTGAGCAGGATATGAATTTTCCTTATCCGCAAGGCCTACTCGATCGAGAAGTTCACGACCACGGATGATTGCTGCATCCCGATTAATCTTTTTGACCCGGATCGGCGCTTCAATCACATTCTCTAGCGCGGTCATGTGCGGGAAGAGATTGAACTTTTGAAACACCATACCGATATCACGACGCTGAGCAGCGGCTTGCTGTGGTTTCAACTCGTGTAGCTTGTCGCCCTGTTCGCGGTAGCCGATAAGTTGGCCATCGACAAATAGTCGTCCAGCATCAATGACCTCTAAATGATTTATGCATCGCAAGAATGTTGACTTGCCAGAACCTGAAGGACCAACGAGGCATAATACCTCCCCACGCTTCACCTCAAGGGAAATGTCCTGAAGCACTGTGTGCGAACCGAAACTCTTGCGGATGTGCCGAGCATCAACCATGAGTGATTGCGTATTGGTATTCATCAGAGCATCCCCGAATTCTCAGATAAAGAACGGCTCTCAACTTCAGTGCGAGCCTGGCCGTGCCCACGCGCAAAGCGCTGTTCAAGGCGATGCTGAATAATCATCAGCATTGAGGTGTAGGCCAGATACCAAGTAGAAGCCACAAGTAGCAATGGAATTGGATTAAAAGTGATTGAAGCCAATTCACGAGTTCTCATATAAAGTTCGGTGGCAACTGGAACAGCGATAACTAGCGATGTCGTCTTCAACATCGAAATTACTTCATTGCCAGTAGGTGGGATGATTATGCGCATCGCCTGAGGAATGATGATTCGACGCATTGATTGTGACCAACTCATACCTAACGCCTTAGCTGCCTCTTCTTGTCCCCGATCAACGGAGAGCAGCCCAGCGCGCACAATTTCAGCCATGTATGCGGACTCATTCAAGCCAAGACCAATAACCGCAAACCAAAATAATGGGATGTCAGTCAGTGACGGCAACTCAAAAATGTCCACAACATTTGGAACGCCCAACATCACTTTCGGATAGAGAGTGGTGAGTAGTCCCCAGAACACCAACTGCACATAGACCGGTGTACCTCGAAAGACCCAAATGTAACCCCATGCCACTGCTCTAAAAACTGGGTTGGGCGACTGGCGCATTACCGCAAGCAGAATACCTAGCAAAACCGCAATGAGCATCGAATAAAAAGTCAGTTGCAAGGTAACCAGTGATGCCTTCGCGACACCAGCATCAAAAATATATTGACGATAAGTCGCCCAGCCGTAAGCCTTGCGATGCGAAGCATCGACAACAAAGCCCACGACTAGTCCAAACAACAAAACGGCGGAAAGCATGCGCCATGGATGACGCAGTGGCACCGCAGAAATGAGATCCGAACGCTCAGATAGGTCAGCAGAAACCTGCTGACCTATCTGTTGAGCTTCATCTGGCATGAAGGACGTTACTTGCCGTTCAAAGTGATACTTGAAACTGAACCGACTTCAACGCCCCACTTTTTCAAAATGGTCTCGTACGTACCGTTATCCATAAGTTCCTGGAATGCTGTCTGCATCTCCGCTGACAGATCCTTATTGTCCTTAGCAACAACGATTCCGTAAAGGCCTACATCGTACGGTTCGCCGACTAAGGCCAACTTGCCTTCGCTCTGAGCAACCAGATACTGGGTAATCGGTGAATCAGCTGTCATTGCATCCGCGCGTCCTGATACAACTGCTTGACTCGCCAGATCCTGGCTGTCAAAACCTAAGACCTTGATAGCTGGTTTGCCAGCATCAGCACACGCCTTGTTGCGCACCGGAAGGTCATCCAGGATCTGAGTTGTGCCATTTTGAACAGAAACAGTCAAACCACATGCATTCTCAGTATCAACACTGGCACCGGCAGGAGCAGCCCACTGCGTTCCCGCTGAGTAGTAGTCCACAAAGTCAACCTGCTTTTGACGTTCAGGTGTGTCTGTGAAGGATGAAAGACCAGCATCGTATTTTCCACCGATAACACCCGGAATGATGTTGTCAAAGGTTGCTACAACGAACTTCGGGGTGCGACCCATCTGTTCGGCAAGCGCTTCACCGAGTTCAACATCCCAGCCGGTCAGATTGCCTTCAGCATCTTTGTATTCATTAGGCGCATAAGTTGCATCAACACCAAATGTAATTGCGGCCTTAGCTTCGTCTTGCTTCGTGCAGCCTGTCAGCGCTAGCGCGATCACAGCGCCAATGACAAGACCTTTTTGTCAAGACTTTGAAGTCATCTGCATTCCTATTCATTAATGGTTGCGTCCTATCAGAACTGATTGACGCAAGACTGATGGTCCTGATGATACCTAAGGGAGATGTGACAAAGGTTATGAACACAATGCAAAACGCGAAAAGTAATACAACGTTTACACGATCATCTAGAAGAGCGGAAAAGACAGGGCTGTCGCACGAAAATGCAGCGCTCAACTTGCGTTATTGTAGACGAGTCGGTCTGTGAGCCGAAATTTAAAGTCTCATTAATCGCTACGCAGATGCCCCTGCCGGTGGCGTTGTAGCAAAGAATTCAAGATCCCATAACTTGGCAAGTGGGAGCGACGCAATTGTTAAAGCTAGTTCAGACTCATCTTGAGCAAAGGCTTCAATAAATACGGTTCGACGAGGCATAGCCACTTTGATCACACCAAGCATGCCTTTTTCTTCTAAAACTTTTGCTTGAGCCTGCTCGGCTGGAATGAGTTCGCGAATTTCATCCTGAGTTACTTCATCTTTAAATGTTGCAACAACCATGTAGCTATTCATTGAATTCCAATCTTAAATTTTGATTTTCCATTAGCGAGACCCGAAACATACACCGCTAAAAAGAAAGTACCAACGTTTGGCTGTTTAAAAGTTTAATTCAGTTACTGGCTTCTCAATTTCTTGCTCAGCGCAAAACACCAATAGAAGAGCCCAAATTGAAGTGGTAGTCGCGCAAAGGCAACAATTGGAAGCGGCATGGGTCGATCAAACCAATCGATCGCCATATAGATGTTGGCTGGATAAACCAAAACAAATAAGCCAAAGGCGCACCAGACACCAAGCAGACGCACCGAAATTCCAAATGCTTTTCTTCTAATTGGCATCAACAGCATTATGGCTATTGAAAGCTCTGCTACACCACTTAAGTAAGTCCAAAATCGGGGTTGCAACGGCAACACTGGTGGAACAATATTGTCGAGAGCTTGTGGTGCAAGAAAATGGCCAAGCCCTGTGATGATGAGCAGAATTCCAAGTCCGCGACCAGTTGTGTTCTTATCCATGAGATAAGTATGGCCGCAAATGGGTTATGAGAGACGAGTCGGTCTGTAAGCCGGATTCTGTACCGACCGAAGTCGGCGGTAATCATCCATCTGCGCTCGCCGTTACCGAAAAGCTCTTGCAACCTACCCGCAGGCTAATGACGGGCCGCCACCTGCGTTGAGCCGAAGCTCTCTTGGTCTTGCTCCGAGTGGGGTTTACCTAGCTACCTATGTCACCACAAGTACTGGTGGGCTCTTACCCCACCGTTTCACCCTTACCGATTTCTCGGCGGTTTACTTTCTGTTGCACTTTCCCGTGGGTCACCCCAGGTGGATGTTATCCACCACTCTTGCCCTATGGAGTCCGGACTTTCCTCGATAAATTTCTTCACCGCGATTACCCGACCGACTCGCCTTATGACAGCGTAATTGAAATGCCAAAAATTAGGTACTCGCAACTTGGACCACACTTTATGTGCGAGATATCTCCACTCATCTGTTTAACGATTAGCTTGCAATCCATGCTGACTTGAAAAATTGCATGCAAATAAATTCAAGCATCGGTCTTTGTCATCAGGTGCAAGCAAATCGGCCAGAATGATTGCGCGCACCAATTTCTTGATGTATCTTGATAAATCAAGATAAGTGATTGGAGTCATCATGACCGCTCAACGCGAAAAGTTCTCAAGCCAACTCGACCCGGAATTGCTTAATGCTGTGCGTGACCATGCCCAAAACAACGGTCGGCAGTTTCAATCTGTCCTAGAACAGGCCCTTTCGGAGTATCTAGATCGTCATTTGGCTAATCGTCCCAGAACTCATGTGATGGAAGCCTTAGGACTCAGCATGGATGAATTTGCCGAACTCTACGAGAAATTGGCACAGTAAAAGTGACGGATTATTTGACCGTTGCCGAAGCCCTCGCCATTCATCAGATAATCATTCGCAAGTTCGGTGGATCTGATGGTGTACGAGATATGGGGGCTCTTGAATCAGCGCTGATACGCCCGCAAACTGGCTACTA
>CAIVPQ010000204.1 GCA_903907835.1 uncultured Actinomycetes bacterium | reverse complement strand
GGACTTCGCGAAGGTCTGGAAGCGGCTCTTGTAGTCAGTATTCTCGTTACTTATTTAGTTAGAACTGATCGCAAGCCATTAATTCGATTCGTTTCATATGGTGTTGGATCCGCAATCGTGGCAAGTGTCATCGTTGCAATCGCTCTGCAGAGCATTTCTAGCGATCTCTCTGAGCAGATAGAGCCCATTTTTGCGGGAATTGTTTCCTTCCTTGCTGTCGGTTTCGTTACTTGGATGATTTTCTGGATGAAGCGCACAGCGCGGACAATTTCTGGTGATCTGCGCAAGAAGCTAGATAGTGCTGCTTTGGGCGGCGCGTTTTCAGTCTCTGCGATGGCATTTATCGCTGTTGCTCGTGAAGGCACCGAGACTGCGATCTTCTTCTGGGCAGCTGCTCACGCAACTGGGCAAGAACTAGCTTCTTTGGTCGGCTTGGCCTTGGGTCTCGGGCTTGCCACTTTGTTAGGAATTGCCTTCTATAAGTCGACTGTGAAGATCAATCTCCCCGCTTTTTTCAAGTCAACGGGGATCCTGTTAACTTTCGTATCCGCTGGTGTTTTGACATATGCAATTCATGAGTTTCAAGAAGTAAGTCTGTTGCCTGGCGACAGTAATGTTTGGATAAATTTGTCATCAGTGTTGACCGAAGGCTCGTTGTTATCATCTGTCACAGCCGGACTATTCAACATCTCAGCGACAACCACTGCTCTAGAGGTTATTGCTTGGGTTATCTATGTCGGGATAGTTCTGCCGCTGTTTCTGCGCAAGCCAAAAATCTCAGTTAGTTCAGTCTCGCAGGCGACATCGCATCCTGAGGAAGTATCGGCAAGTTCCTCCCGCTAGTCTTATCCTGTGACTCAAGAGATTTCCTTTCGTAGCGATGTAACCGTTGAGCTGGTCAAGCATTCTGCAGGTGATGCGGATGTAGTGTGGGCTGCTCGGGTCTCGACCAAGGGTGATCAATCACTTGATGATGTTTCCAGCGACCCAGCCAAGTCTGCAGGCCTGATAAATTACCTAATGCGTGACCGCCACGGTAGTCCCTTTGAACACTCTGTTTTCACTTTCTTTGTCCAGGCCCCAATCTTTATGTGGCGCGAACATTTCCGCCATCGGATGGCTAGTTACAACGAAGAATCAGGTAGATACAAGAAGTTGGAGCCGGTCTTCTACGTTCCAGGACCAGAGCGCAAACTTGTCCAAATTGGTAAGGCTGGCGCGTATGAGTTTGTTGATGGCACTGCAGAACAATTCAATTTGGTGAACGAAGAAACAAAGCATGCCTGTTCTGTTGCATACGAGTCATACGAAAAAATGTTGGCTGCAGACGTCGCTCGCGAAGTTGCCCGAATCGTCCTACCTGTGACGATTTACTCTTCGGCGTATGTGACTATGAACGCGCGGGCAATGATGAATTTCTTGAGTCTTCGACGCAAGGTTGACGGTTCGCATTTTCCATCATTCCCGCAGCGCGAGATTGAAATGGTCGCTGAAAAATATGAAAATGAGTTTGAAAAATTGATGCCATTAACGCATGCCGCGTTTGTGGCGAACGGGCGCGTTGCGCCATAGGAGTTGCATAGTGTCTAATCAACAAGCAGTCGACGCGTTTGGCAGTGTTTTAACTGCGATGGTGACTCCGTTTACTAGCGACGGCACATCCATTGACTTTGATGCCGCTGCACAATTGGCCAATGATTTGGTCGACCTTGGTAACAACGGACTGGTTATCAATGGCACGACTGGCGAGTCGCCAACGACTGCCGATGAAGAAAAAGTTGAACTGCTTAAAGTCATTGTCGACGCGGTAGGAAGCCGAGCCAGAATTATTGCTGGTGCGGGAAACAATGACACTGCACACACTGTGGCGTTAGCCGCCCAAGCAGCTGCTACTGGTGTTCATGGTCTATTGATAGTTACTCCTTATTACAACAAGCCCCCGCAAAGCGGTATTCAGGCACATTTCGAAGCAGTCGCCAATTCAACGGAATTGCCAATTATGATTTACGACATTCCGGGTAGAGCTGGTGTGCCAATTGAAACAGAAACCATTTTGCGACTTGCTGACCATCCGCGGATTTTGGCCAACAAGGATGCAAAGGGCGATGTCTTTGCCGCCACGCAGGTCATGTCTAGAACAGGCATTGCTTATTATTCAGGTGATGACGGATTGAATTTACCTCTCCTAGCCAGTGGTGCAGTAGGTGTGGTGAGTGTTACTGGACACGTTGTCGCTGACCGACATCTGGCTATGGTTAACGCAGTAGCGCAAAATGACATCGCGCTAGCTCGTGAAATTGCGTATTCACTTGTCCCGATCACTGAGGGTTTAATGACCCGGGCACAAGGCGCCATCATGGTGAAAGCAGCGCTAGACATGCTCAACCGTGCAGGTGGTGGCTCGCTAAGACTCCCTTTGGTTTCAGCAACTCAAGAGCAACGCGAGGTTTTGCGAAGTGACTTGCGTGCCGGTGGTTTGAACCTGTGACACACCCACATCCTGATCTAGGCCTGCCACCTCAGTTAGAAAAGGGCGCGCTGCGCATTGTCGCCCTAGGCGGTCTAGGCGAAATTGGTCGAAACATGACCGTTCTAGAGTTCGATGGCAAATTGTTGATTGTTGACTGTGGGGTTTTATTCCCTGAGGAGTCTCAACCTGGCGTCGATCTGATCTTGCCTGACTTCGACTACATCCGTGATCGACTTAATGACATTGTTGCCATCGTATTGACGCATGGACATGAAGATCATATAGGTGCTGTTCCTTATTTGCTTCGAGAAAAATCTGACATTCCGATTATTGGTTCTCAGTTAACTTTGGCATTCATCGAAGCCAAGCTGAAAGAACATCGGATAAAGGCTTACACGCACACCGTTAAAGAGGGTGGCATCGAGCAACTCGGTCCATTCAACTTGGAATTTGTAGCAGTGAACCACTCAATCCCAGATGCTTTGGCCGTTGCCGTGCGCACTGATGCTGGTCTTGTGCTGATGACTGGTGATTTCAAGATGGACCAGTTGCCACTTGACGGCCGCGTAACCGACCTAAATGCCTTTGCTCGATTGGGTGACGAGGGCGTAGATCTATTCATGGTGGATTCGACAAATGCTGAGGTCCCAGGTTTTGTGGCCTCTGAGCGTGACATCATCCCAGTCCTAGATCAAGTTATGGGTAAAGCCAGAGGACGAGTTATCGTTGCTTCCTTCGCCTCGCATGTGCATCGGGTTCAACAGATTATTGATGTAGCGACAGCACATAATCGCAAGGTTGCTTTCGTCGGTCGATCGATGGTGCGAAACATGGCGGTGGCTCGAGATTTGGGCTATTTAACCATTCCAGGAAGCACTCTTATTTCAAGCGATGAAATTTCCCGAATGCCCGATGACGAGGCAGTCTTGATTTGCACCGGTTCACAAGGTGAGCCAATGGCGGCTCTAAGTCGGATTGCAAATAGTGATCACGCAATCTCAGTGGGCGAAAATGACACGATTATCTTGGCGTCGTCCTTAATCCCAGGCAACGAGAATCCAGTTAACCGAATTATCAATGCCTTGACCAGGCTGGGAGCAAAGGTAGTGCACAAGGGAAATGCCCTCGTGCATGTTTCCGGCCATGCTGCAGCGGGAGAGTTGCTCTACTGCTACAACATTGTTAAGCCTCGCAACGTCATGCCAATCCATGGAGAGTGGCGTCACATGCGAGCCAATGCTGCGCTAGCTGTCTCAACAGGTATCGACCCTCGAAGAGTCGTACTCGCTGAAGATGGGGTAGTTGTTGACCTTAAGGATGGTAAAGCCTCTATCGTTGGTGCGGTTCCTTGCGGATATGTGTTTGTCGATGGTTCCAGTGTCGGGGATGTAACAGAAACCTTGCTGAAGGATCGCCGGATTTTGGGCGAAGAGGGTTTCATTTCTGTTTTCACAGCCGTAGACATTGTCGAAGGCAAAGTCGTTGCGGGTCCCGAGATACACGCCCGAGGTTTTGGCGAAGACGAAAAAGTGTTTGAGGCTGTTTTGCCAGCGATTAAGTTTGCATTGGAAGAAGCGCTTGCCGATGGAGTCGTTGATACTCACCAGTTGGGGCAGATAATGCGTCGCGTGGTAGGCAAATGGGTGGGAGATAAACACCGACGCAGACCAATGATCGTTCCGGTAGTCGTCGAGGCGTAACCGCGACACGCCTACACGGGTATCCCCAGATAAACGGGATAATCCAATATTCTTTAAGATATGGCTTCCCCGTCAGCAACAAAAAATCGTCCTCGCACACCTGCGTCCTCTAATTCTTCACAAAAGGGGCGTAAACCTATGGCTTCATCAAAATTTGCCTCTGTAATGACTGGAATCACCAAGGTCTTGAGTGCAGTGTGGTTAGGTTTCGCACACCTCGTCGGCGCGATCACTCGCGGGCTTGGTTCTGGCGCCCGTGAAATTGATCCAGCACAACGTCGTGATGGTATCGGCCTGGCCTACCTTGCAGTCGGGATAGTTATAGCTGCCTCGGTCTGGTTTCCAGCCGATGGTTTTGTTGCTGGTGTAGTCGCTTCGGTTATCACCGGTGGCGTCGGTGTGTTTGACAATCTTGCGCCAATTGCTTTTTTTGCACTCGCAATAAATACGCTGCGACATCCAGATGCTCCATCACAAAAACGTGGACGTCTCATCATTGGTTGGTCAGTATTGTCGCTCAGCATTATGGGAATTTCACACATTGTCCGGCAAAACCCATCACCTTCGGATGGCGCAAAGGCTATGCGTGGTGCCTCTGGTTGGCTTGGCTGGCTTGTGACTGCCCCGGGGATCAGTGCGTTTGGTGTCGCTGTCACAGTGATCCTGCTTATTGTGCTTTCCTGCTTTGCTCTTCTAATTATCACCGCCACTCCAGTGAATGAAATTTCGCAAAAAGCAGCCCAACTGCGGGATAGGTTCAAAAAGGTTGTTCCAGAATCTTTACTAAAAGGTGCACATCCAACTGTTGAGGCCATTTCGGCGGCTCAGGGTGAAGATACCCCGAAGCCAAAGAGTTCCTGGCTATCGAGATTTAAAGAATCGCGAACCCGTAAGCCAGTGGAGGATGTTGCTCTATCAATCGGGGAACTTGCTGGCGATATTCCGTTCGAATCACCGGTAGTGCACATTGATGAGAGCGTTGAAACTACTGAAGCCATCAACATCCCAGAAGTAGATTTAGTTGCACCAGATGATCAGCCGACAATTGCCGTTGATTTAACTGGGCCTCTTCCCAAGCCAAACGTCTCAACGCCGGCGCCAAAGCCGATCCAACTTCCGCTAAGCGCATCCTTAACCTACAAACTGCCCGATGAGGCATTGCTTAAGCGTGGCGCAGAACCAAAGGCTCGTACGAAGGCAAACGATGCTGTGATTGAGGCACTGACTCAGGTCTTGGAACAGTTTGAAATTGACGCCAAAGTAACAGGCTTCCAAAGAGGGCCTACGGTGACTCGTTATGAAGTTGAACTCGGACCAAGAGTCAAGGTTGAACGAGTAACAGCACTTAGCAAGAACATTGCATATGCTGTGGCCAGTGCAGACGTTCGAATCCTTTCTCCTATTCCGGGAAAGAGTGCCATTGGTATCGAAATTCCAAATACCGATCGTGAAGTCGTTTCGCTTGGTGATGTCATGCGGAGCAAAGAATCAAGCGGGGATGAGCATCCAATGCTGGTCGGACTTGGTAAGGATGTTGAGGGCGGGTTTACTGTCGCCAATCTTGCCAAGATGCCTCACCTATTGGTCGCTGGCGCAACCGGTGCGGGTAAGTCTGGTTGTATGAATGCTTTGATCACTTCAGTTTTGATGCGTTCAACTCCCGAAGAAGTACGGATGGTCTTAATCGATCCAAAGCGAGTAGAGCTCACTGCA
This sequence comes from uncultured Actinomycetes bacterium, assembly GCA_903907835.1. Classification (GTDB taxonomy): domain Bacteria; phylum Actinomycetota; class Actinomycetes; order S36-B12; family UBA5976; genus UBA5976. Next base: position 636 of record CAIVPQ010000204.1, on the reverse strand, counting down.
TACGAAGGAATCCCGCACCTGATTACCCCAATCATCACCCACCCAAAGAAGGCTGCAGATGCCTTGCAATGGGTAGTCAAAGAAATGGAAATGCGTTACGACGATTTGGCAGCGTATGGCTTTAGGCATGTGGATGATTTCAATAAGGCCGTTAAGTCAGGAAAGGTATCGCCACCACCAGGTAGCGAACGGGTTCTAAAGCCGTACCCGTATTTACTGGTCATAGTGGACGAACTTGCCGATCTGATGATGGTTGCTCCGCGTGATGTAGAAGACTCAATCGTGCGCATCACCCAGCTTGCTCGTGCAGCAGGTATCCACCTTGTCTTAGCTACGCAGAGGCCGAGTGTCGATGTTGTTACTGGTCTTATTAAGGCCAATGTGCCGAGTCGTCTCGCATTCTCGACATCTAGTCTGGCTGATTCACGAGTTATTTTAGATCAACCCGGCGCTGAAAAACTCGTTGGTCAAGGTGACGGATTATTTTTGCCGATGGGTATGAGTAAGCCGATTCGAATTCAGTGTTCATGGGTTACTGAGGCAGAGATTCGGGCCGTAGTTTCACACTGCAAAACGCAGATGCAGCCTCAGTATCGTGAAGACATAACTATGCCAGCGGCAACTCGCAAAGAGATT
>CAIVPQ010000203.1 GCA_903907835.1 uncultured Actinomycetes bacterium | reverse complement strand
GAAGAAATCTTCCAGACTGAGTTCAAGGACAAGTTCGAGGCCGCCGGCATCACCTACGAACACCGCTTGATTGATGACATGGTGGCAAGTGCCATGAAGTGGGAAGGCGGCTACGTCTGGGCCTGCAAGAACTACGATGGCGACGTTCAGAGCGACACCGTGGCACAGGGCTTTGGTTCACTTGGTTTGATGACCAGTGTTTTGATGTCACCTGATGGCAAAACTGTTGAAGCAGAAGCAGCTCATGGCACAGTGACCCGTCACTACCGCCAGCATCAGCAAGGTAAGCCAACCTCAACCAACCCGATTGCATCTATCTTTGCTTGGACGCAGGGCCTTGCTCATCGCGGCAAGTTGGATGGCACTCCAGAAGTAACTGAGTTCGCCGAGACACTTGAGCGCGTCTGCATCGAGACTGTTGAATCAGGCAAGATGACTAAGGACCTCGCACTCTTGATTTCCAAAGAGCAGCCTTACTTGACTACTGAAGAATTCCTTGCCGCAATCAACGAAAACTTGCAGAAAGCGATGTCTGCTTAAGCGATGCTTGGCGTTATTTCAGTAAATGCAAATGGTGTTCGCGCCACTGCAAAACGTGGTGGTTTCGCTTGGCTCAAGTCCCAACTTGATTCTGATGTGGCACAAGTTATTTGCCTGCAAGAAGTTCGGGCGACTACTGAGCAACTGCACGAAGTACTTGGAGAGCACGGATTAGGTGACTTACATGTTGCTCATGATTCAAGTGCGCGACTAGGTCATGCTGGTGTCGCAATTTTAAGTTCGCTTCCACTTGCCAATGTCAAAACAGGAATAGGCGCCAAAGAGTTTGCTGAAACCGGTCGCTGGGTACAAGCAACAATTGATACCTCTGCTGGACCTTTAACTGTGGCTTCAATTTATGTGCACAGTGGTGATGCCGAAAAGCCAGTACAACAAGAAAAGTACCGCTTCCTTGACAAGATGACGAAGAGACTGAAATCCGCCCAAAAATCAGGCGAGCTATTCCTAGCCTGCGGTGATTTGAATGTGGCGCATCGCGAAGCAGATTTGAAGAACTGGAAAGGCAACCTAAAGAAGGCTGGCTTCCTTCCAGAAGAGCGCGCCTATTTTGATGACTGGTTTACCAAACATGGCATCACAGATTTAGGCCGCAAGGCTGCGGGCGATGTCGAAGGGCCTTACACCTGGTGGTCTTGGCGCGGGCAGGCATTCGACAATGATGCGGGCTGGCGTATTGATTACCATTTGGCTACCGAGAAATTGGCCCCTTATTGCACCGATGTAGTGGTAAACCGTGCTGATACCTACGCCGAACGCTGGAGTGATCATGCTCCAGTCACCGCCACATTTAACTTATAGGTGCCGGCTAAACGCTATTTGCTAGATTGACTCAATGCCTTGAGGATCTTAGGCGCAAAAAACCGTCGCCTGTATGCCGTGGCATCCACAATGTTGAGAATATCGAGTTCAACAAGTTGTGCAATGACTTTATTGGCTCGAGGGTAAGAAACTAGTGTGCTCTCAGCCGCTTGGGCAACGGTAAATGTCGGATTAGAAATGGCGTAATCAATGAGCCTCTGTGCGCTCTCTGCACGTATGCCAACTGCTACCAGTTGGTCCTTGAGCTCGCCTTGAATTGCGGTGAGCGCCCGCATCAGTTCAGCAGTGTTGTTGGCAGACTCCTCAATTCCTTGAGCAAAGAAGCGGATGTATGAATCCCAATCATTGTGCGTGCTGACTCGTAAGAGTGATTCAAAATACTTATCTCGACGTGCCTCAAACCACGGTGACACAAACAGAGTTGGCTCTGTGATTAATCCACCTTGCAGCAAATACAACACAACGAGCAGGCGACCGAGGCGCCCATTGCCATCGACAAAAGGATGCAGACATTCAAACTGATAGTGCAACATGGACGTAGCAACGACTGGGTCAATGTGCTGACTCAAGTCACTACCCATCCAGGCAACCAATTGATCCATGCCGGCTTGAAGTTGATCTCCGGGTGGGCAAGGCACAAAGCGCGCGTTATCCAGCACAACCTGAAGTGGTGTTCCAGGTACATGTGAACCGATCATCACTTGCGTATCCCGCAATCGACCGGCTCCACTCTCAAGCGCACTCTCGCGCAGCAGTTCGCCGTGCAATTCGCAGATTAAGTTCATGGTTAACTGGCGTCCGCTCATAATGGATGCAAAAGCGTGACTAGCCATCGAGACATAGCGAAGTACTTCGGACATCGCATCATCTTGCGGTTCGTCGGAACTTGCGGTGAGGACATCTTCAATTGGAGCGAAAGTTCCTTCCAACGCTGAGGTGCTTTGGGCTTCACGGCGCAGGGTTGCATGCCGGAATACCCATCGGTTTGGCAGGTGAATCGCTGATCCCTCGAGAGTGGCCAGAGCCGCTCGTGCAGCAGAAACCTGGTTGAAGGTTTCTGCGCTGAGTGTGGGGGAAATGTTGGGCAAAGGCATTGGAACAAAGGCTTTTGAACGCCACTCTCCACCGGCTGGGTCGCTACCTGAAATCTCGACAATGTCGCCCGGAGCATCTTCTTGGAAGGCTTTTAGGTCCACAATATAACTATAGTGCCCCTTTTGTTATATTTGGCAAGCAAGAATATAACAAAGCTGAAAAGCGGTCTTATTGCTCTTAGGCAGAGTGAATACGGCAAGGTGCTTGCCGAGAGGATACAGCCAACCATTCCTTAGATTCAGCAGAGACATTGCCCAATAGACAACTCATTTGCCAAACTCGTAGTGCATTGACAGCAGAACTCTGGTTACTATCTCAACGGTAGACTCCAATTGTGAACGCATTGCTTCCAATCTTTGGCACCATTCTAATTTTCATGATTATTGGTGCCTTTTTCGTGGCTGCGGAAACTGCGCTTATCACTTTGCGCGATAGCCAAGTGCAGAAACTGGCTGACTCTAATGGTCGCCGCGGTAAGACTCTGCAAAAGTTAGTAAAGAATCCCAATCGTTTTTTGGCAGCCGGCCAGGTCGGGGTAACTTTTACTGGGTTTCTTTCCGCTGCTTATGGCGAAAAGCGTATTTCGCCAATCGTCGTCCCGCGTCTTGAGGATCTGGGTCTTTCAGCCGGAGCGGCTGGGACAATCTCGTTTTTGCTTTCCACTTTGGTCGTCGCCTATTTATCTTTGGTCCTGGCTGAGTTAGTACCGAAGCGCTTGGCGTTACAGCATGCTGAGCGTTATTCATTGTTCTTGGCTGGCCCGATAGATGTGATGGCGAAAATATTCACGCCGTTCATTGTCTTGTTGTCAGCATCAACAAATGTGGTCGTGCGAATTCTTGGTGGGAATCCGAAAGCCGGGCGTGAACAGATTTCTGGCGAAGAGTTACGCGGCATGGTTGCAGCACATGAGGAACTCACTAGCGCAGAGCGCGAACTGATTGACGATGTATTCGAAGCAGGCGAGCGCGAAATCCGCGAGGTCATGATTCCGCGCACAGAAGTCGCCTTTCTTGATGCTGACATGCCAGCATTTAAGGCAGCCAAAATTATTAGCGAGCTGCCCCATTCACGTTACCCAGTCAGTGATGGTTCCCAAGACGAGATCCTTGGCTTTGTTCATGTGCGTGACATTTTGGCGCCAGACATCCGTGAGCGATCGATTCGCGTCGGCGATTTGGTACGCGAGATAGCCAGGCTGCCGGGATCAAAGCGAGTAATCCCAGCACTGTCAGACATGCGCGCCGCTGGTGCCCACATGGCTATCGTCGTGGATGAATACGGTGGCACTGATGGCATCGTTACCCTTGAGGATCTCGTAGAAGAGCTCATCGGTGACATCCGCGACGAATACGACACGGATGCATCCGAAGGCATTATCCCGCCGAGTAAAGATGTTGTGGTTGATGGGCTACTAAATCTTGATGACTTCCATGATGAAACAGGTTTGGAACTGCCCGAAGGTCCCTACGACACAGTGGCTGGTTTCATGGCTGCCGGCTTGGGGCGTATGCCGGCGATTACAGATGAGATTGTTCACGAGAATGCGACTTTGACCGTGGTCGAAATGGACGCGCTACGTATTTCTCGCATCCGTGTTGTGCGCAATGATGTGCCAGACGATGAAAGAATAGGCGAATGACACCTCGAGTTTTATCAGGCATTCAACCAACTTCAGATAGCTTTCATATCGGCAATCACCTTGGCGCACTGACTAACTGGGTGTCGATGCAAGAGACTCACGAATGCCTTTACTTCATCGCTGACATGCACGCCATCACGGTTGAACAAGACCCAGCACAGCTGCGCGAACGAACTCTTTTGTCCTTTGCTCAACTCTTAGCACTTGGCGTTGACCCAAAGAAATCAACAATCTTTGTGCAAAGCCAAGTTGCCGAACATGCCCAATTCATGTGGGTTTTGTCCTGCCTGACTGGACTTGGTGAAGCCAATCGAATGACCCAGTTCAAAGACAAAGCTGCTAAAGGTGGCGCATCAAGTGCCAGCGTTGGATTGTTGACTTACCCAATTTTGCAGGCCGCAGACATTTTGCTTTATCGCCCTAATGCTGTTCCAGTTGGCGAAGATCAACGTCAGCATCTTGAACTAACCAGAGACCTAGCAATCCGGTTTAACGGTCGCTATGGCCAGACACTGGTCGTGCCAGAGCCACACATCCTTAAGGCCACTGCCAAAATTATGGACCTACAGGATCCAACAGCAAAGATGAGTAAGTCATCGCCTGCTGGTTGCGTGAACTTACTCGATTCGCTGAAGGTGACTGAAAAGAAAATCAAGTCAGCTGTCACTGATTCGGATACACAGATTAGTTTCGATGTCATCAACAAGCCTGGGGTGTCCAACTTACTCACGATCTTGTCGGCGTACACCGGGACTGCTGTGCCGGAACTAGTTGATTCTTTTGCTGGCCGTATGTACGGCGACCTTAAAAAAGAAGTTGCCGCTACTGTCCTGGAATTTGCCGAACCATTCCAAAATCGCGTCTTTGAATTAATGGGCGATCGCGCTGAACTTGAGTCACTCATGGCCGATGGCGCAAATCGTGCTCGCGAAATTGCAGCGGCCACGGTCACGGATGTTTACACAAAAATTGGATTCGCAATCTAGTGGCTTTCGATGTTGTTCTTTTTGACCTTGATGGGACTCTGACTGATTCCGGACTAGGCGTCGCTAATGGTGTTTTACATGCCTTAACCGCGATGGGCATTGAACATCCTGAACCAGAAGAGCTTCGTAAATATCTCGGCCCGCCTTTGTGGACTTCTTTCAGTGATTTTGCTGGCGTAGCCAAAGAAGATTTGCCGCTAGCTGTTAAGCATTATCGCGAGTACTACAACGAAACAGGCGCATACGAAAACTCTGTTTACGAAGGTATTCGGGAGTTGTTGGTCGATTTAAATGCCGCTGGCACTCGAGTCGCCGTGGCAACTTCAAAGGTCGATTACGCCGCAGAAAACATTTTGCGCCACTTTGAATTGGATCATCACTTTGAAGTAATTGCTGGCTCGGATGAAAGTGGAGCCTTGCGTGGAACTAAGGCTCTGGTTATTGCTCATGCGCTAAATGAATTGCAAATGTCACCAGAGACTTCAATCGTCATGATTGGTGATCGCGAACACGACATCTTCGGCGCGCAAGAACATGGTTTACCCAGCATTGGGGTCACCTGGGGTTATGCGGGTGACGGGGAACTTGTTGCCGCTGGGGCAAGCCAAATAGTCACAACAGTTGCCGAACTTTCAAAGGCATTGCTTTAAACCGAAACAAGAGATTTTCTAGCGGGCTAAAGCTTAGGAAATTACTGACTAAATCTTGCCACGAATTAGAGCTTGCTTAACTTCAGCAATCGCATGGGTAATTTGAATTCCACGCGGGCAAGCCTCGGTGCAGTTAAAGGTTGTGCGACAACGCCAAACGCCTTCTTTGGAGTTCAGGATCTCAAGACGAGTTGAGGCGCCAGTGTCACGGCTATCAAAGATGAAGCGGTGGGCACCAACAATTGCAGCGGGACCAAAGTATTGACCGTCATTCCAAAAGACTGGGCAACTTGTTGTACACGCGGCGCACAGAATGCACTTTGTGGAATCGTCAAAGCGCGCACGCTCTTCTTGAGTTTGCAGGCGCTCTTTAGTTGGCTCGTGACCATTAGTAATGAGGAACGGCATGATCTCGCGGTAGGCAGCAAAGAATGGATCCATGTTCACAATGAGATCTTTTTCAAGCGGCAGGCCCTTGATGGCCTCAACGGTGATTGGTTCTTTGGAATTCAAGTCTTTAATCAGAGTCTTGCAAGCAAGGCGATTAAGCCCATTGATACGCATGGCATCTGAACCACAAACACCATGGGCACATGAGCGACGGAAACTCAGTGTGCCATCTTGATCCCACTTGATTGTGTGCAAAGCATCGAGAACTCGGTCAGTTGAGAAAACGTCAACTTGAAAATCTTGCCAGTAAGGCTCTTCGGCAACATCTGGATCAAAGCGACGCACGCGCACTGTGATTGGGAATGCTTGTGGAATCGCCTCAGGAGTTGCAGGCTCGACATCAGCGGTGGCATTTGCTGCCGCAAGCGCATCAATGTTTGCTTCAAATGAAGTTTCAGTGGTGTTTGTCATTAGTACTTGCGCTCCATCGGCTGGTAACGGGTCATCGTGACTGGCTTATAACCCAGGCGAACACCTTCGGCATCATCTAGGTAAGCCATAGTGTGCACCATGAAGTTCTCGTCATCACGAGTTTGGAAATCTTCGCGCGCATGTCCTCCGCGAGATTCTTTACGAGCAAGTGCGCCAACAACTAATACCTCAGCGAGATCAAGCAAGAAGCCAAGTTCGATTGCTTCCAACAAATCAGTGTTGTAGCGAGCGCCCTTATCTTGGATGCTGACATTTGCGTAACGAACTTTCAGGTCACGCAAATCTTGCAAGGCAATCCTTAGTGTTTCATCTGTGCGGTAGACCTGAGCGTTCATGTCCATGGTGTCTTGCATGGCCTTGCGAATAGGAGCAACACGTTCAGTACCAGTGCTGTTCTTTAGATTCTCAACCATGTTCACAACTAAATCTGCTGGTGAATCTGGCAAGTCAACGTAGTCTGCAGTTGCCGCATACTCAGCCGCAGCAATTCCGGCACGACGACCAAATACGTTGATGTCTAGCAGTGAGTTTGTGCCAAGACGGTTAGCTCCGTGAACTGAAACACAAGCAACTTCACCGGCGGCGAATAGACCAGGAACCACGTTGGTGTTATCGCGAAGCACGCGAGTTTCAACATCAGTTGGCACGCCGCCCATTGCGTAATGCGCTGTTGGGAAGACGGGCACACGCTCTGTAATTGGATCTACGCCGAGGTAAGTGCGCGAGAACTCAGTAATGTCCGGCAACTTGGATTCGATTTGCTCAGCAGGTAAGTGAGTTAGGTCTAGGTAAACGTAGTCCTTGTAAGGGCCAGCGCCACGACCTTCACGCACTTCTTGAACCATCGCCCGAGCAACCATGTCGCGCGGGGCAAGGTCCTTAATCGTAGGCGCATAGCGCTCCATGAAGCGTTCGCCTGAAGCGTTACGCAAAATGCCACCTTCGCCGCGCGCACCTTCAGTAAGAAGCACACCAAGGCCAGCAAGACCTGTTGGGTGGAACTGGTAAAACTCCATGTCTTCAAGCGGAAGACCCTTGCGATAAACAATTCCCATGCCATCGCCAGTTAGCGTGTGGGCATTGGAAGTAGTTTTGAAAACCTTGCCAAAGCCACCAGTGGCTAGCACAACGCTCTTGGCTTGGAAAAGGTGAATCTCACCAGTGGCAAGTTCGTAGGCAACAACGCCAGAAGTAATTGGGTTACCCTCAGCATCTTTGTTTAGCAAAAGATCAAGGACGTAGAACTCGTTGTAAAACTCCACATTGTTCTTGATGCAGTTCTGGTAAAGCGTTTGCAAAATCATGTGACCAGTGCGGTCAGCAGCAAAGCATGAGCGACGCACAGCGGCTTCGCCATGGTTGCGCGTATGTCCACCAAATCGACGTTGGTCAATCTTGCCTTCAGGTGTTCTATTGAAGGGCAATCCCATTTTTTCTAAATCAATGACAGCATCAATTGCTTCGCGACACATAATCTCGGCAGCATCTTGATCAACTAAGTAATCGCCACCTTTAACGGTGTCGAATGTGTGCCATTCCCAGTTGTCTTCCTCTACATTGGCAAGAGCCGCACACATTCCACCCTGGGCAGCACCGGTGTGCGAACGAGTTGGGTAAAGCTTGGTCAGAACAGCAGTGCGACCACGTTGGCTCGACTCAAGAGCAGCGCGCATTCCGGCGCCACCGGCACCAACAATAATTACGTCGTACTTATGCGTTTGCATTTTGCTCCTTGTGAGCGATTAAGCGATCGATGGGTCAAAAGTGAAAATTACTAGCGTGCCAAGTAGCACAATGAAAATAACGGAGATGTACAACAGTGACTTGAGCCAAAGGCGAACGCGATCATTTTCGGCGTAGTCGTTGATGATTGTGCGCAGACCATTGCCGCCATGCAGCATAGCTAGCCACAATTGCGTCAAATCCCAGACTTGCCAGAATGGGCTAGCCCAACGACCAGCCACGAATGCAAAATTGATTCGTTGTACGCCACCATCAAGGATGTTCATGATGAAAAGGTGGCCAAGCACAAGAAACACCAAGATAATTCCAGATATACGCATGAATAACCATGAGTAAAGTTCATAGTTTGTGCGACCGCTGCGCGCCGAACGCGGAGCTAATAAAGCCTCTGGGGTCCTACTCATGCTGCGCTCCCAAACATTGCTTCAATGGTGTGGATTGTCATGTAGTACGCGCCCGGGACCATCACGATTAGCCAGATGACAAGAATTGTCCAGAGCATGTGACGCTG
>CAIVPQ010000202.1 GCA_903907835.1 uncultured Actinomycetes bacterium | reverse complement strand
GGCTACACATTTGGTGGACATCCAGTTTCGTCGGCTGTGGCACTAGCTAACTTAGATATTTTTGAACGTGAAGGTATCAATCAACATGTTCGCGACAATGAAAATCAGTTCAGGACCACTCTGGAGAAACTTAAGGATTTGGATATCGTTGGCGATGTGCGTGGCGATGGTTTCTTCTATGGAATCGAATTAGTGAAGAACAAGGCCACTAAGGAATCGTTTAACGAAGATGAGGCAGAACGATTACTCCGCGGCTACTTATCAAAGGCCCTATTTGCTGCGGGCCTTTACTGTCGCGCGGATGATCGTGGCGATCCGGTGATTCAGCTGGCTCCACCACTAATAATTGGTCAGCCTGAATTTGATGAGATTGAGCAAATTTTGCGCGCGGTCTTAACCGAAGGTATGAACGTTCTTTAATTAATTGTCAAAGTGTGGAGTCCGCGCGTTTAGGCGCACTCCACACTTTGACTAAAGAGTTTTATTAAAATAACGGTTGGAAGATAAGGCGGGTGAGATGACAAATTCAGCGCATGACTCACTTTGGTGGGCCACCTTGCCCGAAGATTTAAAGAACGCAAACCGACCTGCACTTGCGCAGGACCTTGAACTCGATGTGGTGATTGTTGGAGCAGGTTTCACTGGTTTATGGACTGCTTATTATCTGAAACAAAAGAGTCCTGAACTATCAATTGCAATTCTGGAGTCCCACTTTGCTGGCTTCGGTGCATCTGGGCGAAATGGTGGATGGTGCTCAGCGTTATTTCCCGCGTCACTTGGAAAACTCGCAAAACTATTCGGTCCAGAAGCCGCTCTTGCCATGCAGGATGCGATGCATGCAACTATCACTGAGATTGAATCCGTAGTTGTAAGAGAACAGATTGATTGCGACTGGGAACGCGGTGGAACGGTTGTGCTTGCCAGGACCCCCTTGCAGCTTGCTCGCGCAAAGCAGGAAACAGCAGAGTGGCATAGCTGGGGTTACAGCACTGATGACTATTCATTTCTAGATCAGGGCCATGCAAAAGATTTAGTAGACGCGACCAGTACTCTCGGAGCAACCTTTACACCACATTGCGCAGCTATTCATCCAGCAAAACTTGTTCGCACTCTTGCAAATATTGTTGAGCGAATGGGCGTAACAATTTATGAAGATACCGCGGCCACGGCAATCAGTCCACATCTAGTCCAAACAGAAATTGGCGCAGTTAAAGCAAAGTTTATTGTTCGGGCAACCGAAGGATTCACCTCGTTGCTACCGAAGCAAAAGCGAATTGTTGCCCCAATTTATTCATTGATGATTGCAACTGAACCAATTCCTGAATCAGTATGGGAAATCATTGGGCTTAGAAACCGCGAAACATTTTCAGATCATCGCAATCTCATAATTTATGGTCAAAGAACAGCAGATAATCGGATTGCATTTGGTGGTCGTGGCGCTCCATATCATTTTGGCTCCAAGATAGATCCGGAGTTCGATCGCGACCCGCAAGTGCAAAACGGGCTGCTTGATGTGCTGGCTGAAATGTTCCCTGTGTTATCCGAGACGAAAGTCACGCATTCTTGGGGTGGCCCATTGGGTGTGCCTAGAGATTGGATGCCATCTTGTGGATTGGATGAGGCAACTGGTCTGGCTTGGGCCGGCGGTTATGTTGGTGACGGCGTAGCAACAAGCAACTTGGCCGGGCGAACATTGGCCGACTTAATCACCAAGCAATCTAGCGATCTAATCACTCTGCCATGGGTAAATCACAAGTCCCCTAAGTGGGAGCCTGAGCCACTTCGTTGGATTGGCGCAAACACTGGCCTAAGAGTGATGACCTGGGCTGATAAAAGCGAAGATAAAACTGGCAGAGCGTCACGATTGGCAAATATCACCAAGAAATTTCTGGGAAATTAAAATAAAAATTAGCCGACTGAAAATCCGCAAGATTTAAGAATGTTCTAAAACCTGAGTAAAAAAATGGGCATGACCTCCGATTAGAAGTCATGCCCATTTCAAAAGACTTTAAGTCCAGCGCTTTAATTCCTTGCCGTTTGAATCCTTGAAGCTACCAACAACGATCATGATGAAATCGATCAGGAGCCAAGGAATTGAAACGATCAGACCAACAATGGTGATACTAAGAATTAGTTGTGCAATCGCTGATCCTGTTTTACCGACATAAAAGCGATGTACCCCAAAATATCCCAGAAACCAGCATAAGAGTGCCGCTGGAAGAATCAATTTGTCACTGACCGCTGGGTTTGGCGCATAACCAGCACCGGGCAAGTAACCTGCAGGTGGCGGTGACGGTGGCAAATATCCTGGAGGTGGTGGTGGCATCGCACCAGGCGCAGTGTAATGAACCGGTGGTGGAGTTGAACCAGGATTGTCTTGGAATGGATCTGGCGTTTGTGACATTTTATTCCTATCGTTGATGGATTTTGGAAAATTAAGAGCGACTTAAACCTTTAGCTGAAGACCTTGTTAATTTAGAATCGATTACCCAATAAAGCAACAGCATAACGAGGGCCGCAGACAGAATAACTAGGACCGTGATGATTACAACCAAGTATCCATACTGCACAACATCAATAAAGTCATAGGGATACTGATCAATTATTGCTCCACGAATTAATGCGTAAAAAATGTAGCCGATTGGTAAGTAAAGTCCTTGTCGCACAGTGGTCTTGGAAAACCAACCTCTTGGTCCAACCACTAGGAAAACCACAACCATCAAAATTGGGGTGAATGTGTGTTCTAGAAAACTGGAATAAACATTAAGTCCCTTTGGCGGAAACTTCGGACCAATCATTAAGTTATAAACAATTCCGGTAACAGAGATCATCAGAACTGCATCGACTAGAAAGACACGAAGTCGGGGGCTATCCCGAAGTGGATTAAGAAATAGCAGAGTCATCACGATGCCAACAACAAGTTGGCTCCAAATCGTGAAGTAGCTGAGCAAATCTATTACCCGACCAAATGCTCCCGGCCAACCGGCTGGCTGCGTTCCATAAAGTGAACTGATTTCACTCTTGTACGGGACTAAATGAAAAATTTCGATTACTAGCGATAAGCCAAAACCAACCCAAGCACTAAGCGCAGTTAGACCGAATAGATTTTTTCTAGTATTTGTTGAAATAGCCATAAGTTCACCTTAGGTGCGCAAAGCCAAAGTGCTAGACATTTATGAACCTGAAGTTACTACCGCGGCCAGTTGTCCGCAGGCACCATCAATCTCGCGACCGCGGGTGTCTCGAACAGTTACTGCTACGCCATGATCCTTAAGGCGAGCAACAAATTCTCGTTCATCTTCGGGCCGTGATGCAGTCCACTTTGATCCTGG
>CAIVPQ010000201.1 GCA_903907835.1 uncultured Actinomycetes bacterium | reverse complement strand
TTAAAACTGGCGGTCGAGGTAAAGCCGGCGGTGTCAAACTTGCGGTTACTCCAGATGAGGCACAAGAGCGTGCCAGCGACATCCTTGGCTTAGACATCAAAGGTCACACTGTTCATAAGGTGCTAGTAACTCAGGCTGCTGATATCGCCGATGAGTACTACGTGTCATTTTTACTTGATCGTTCCAACCGCACCTTCTTGGCCATGGCCAGTGTTGAAGGCGGAATGGAAATTGAAGAAGTTGCAGTTACTAAGCCTGAGGCTCTTGCCAAGGTCGCAGTAGATGCCATTGTTGGTTGCACACCAGAAAAGGCAGCCGAGATTGTTGATGCGGCTAAGTTCCCAGCCGAAGTTCGCGAGCAGGTTATTGAAATTCTGCAGAGCCTTTGGAAAGTGCTTGTTGCCGAGGATGCAACTTTGGTTGAAGTTAACCCACTGGCAAAAACTCCAGAAGGTTTAGTCCTAGCCCTTGATGGCAAAGTGACGCTTGATGACAACGCAACCTACCGTCACCCGGGGCACGAAGCATTCATCGATAATGCCGAGACTGACCCAATTGAATTGCGCGCAAAAGAATTTGATCTGAACTACGTCAAACTCCAAGGCGAAGTTGGCATCATCGGAAACGGCGCAGGTCTTGTTATGTCGACTCTTGATGTTGTGGCTTATGCAGGTGAAGAATTCGGTGGCGTAAAGCCAGCGAACTTCCTTGACATTGGTGGCGGCGCGAGCGCGCAGGTTATGGCCAACGGTCTTGACATCGTCCTTGGCGATCCAGATGTAAAAGCAGTATTTGTAAACGTATTCGGCGGTATCACTGCCTGTGATGCGGTGGCAAACGGAATTGTGCAAGCAGTGGCAATGTTGGCCGAGCGCGGCGAACCAGTAACTAAGCCAATTGTTTGTCGCATTGATGGCAATAACGCCGTCGAAGGTCGTCGCATTCTTGATGAATCAGGTATTGCGCTCATTGAACGTGTTGAAACTATGGATGACGCGGCTCGTCGCGTTGCTCAACTAGCTGCTGGTAAGTAGGAAATTCGATGGCTATTTTTCTAAATGAAGACAGTTTGATTTTGGTCCAAGGTATGACCGGATCCGAAGGCACCAAGCACACTCGTCGCATGGTCGCTAGCGGTAGCAAGGTTGTCGCTGGGGTTACACCAGGCAAGGGCGGACAAGATGTTGATGGAATCCCAATCTTCAACTCAGTCGGCGAAGCCATGGCAGCAACTGGCGCGAACGTTTCGGTAGTTTTCGTACCGCCAAAATTTGCTAAGGCCGCAGTCATCGAAGCAGTGGACGCACAAATTGGATTATGTGTTGTTATCACCGAGGGTATCCCAGTGCATGACACCGCAGCATTTTTCCAGTACGCCGAAAACGCAGGCACCACGCGCATTATTGGACCAAACTGCCCGGGCCTAATCAGCCCAGGAATGTCGAACGCCGGAATCATCCCTGGTGACATCACCGCGGCTGGACGCATTGGACTTGTAAGTAAGTCAGGCACTCTGACCTACCAAATGATGTTCGAACTTCGCGACCTAGGTTTCTCAACTTCTGTTGGTATCGGTGGCGATCCAATCATCGGCACTACACACATCGATTGCCTAGCCGCATTCGAAGCAGATCCTGACACCGATGTCATTGTGATGATTGGTGAAATTGGTGGCGATGCTGAAGAGCGTGCCGCGGCATTCATCAAGGACCATGTCACAAAGCCAGTTGTTGGCTATGTTGCTGGATTCACTGCGCCAGAAGGTAAGACCATGGGTCACGCGGGCGCGATTGTTTCTGGTTCAAGTGGCACAGCTCTTGCTAAGCAAGAAGCACTTGAAGCAGTTGGCGTAAAAGTTGGTAAGACTCCAAGTGAAACTGCGCGACTTGTTCGCGAATTACTCGCTAGTCTCTAATTTTCGTTTAGGTGCCGTGTCATTTCGGATTTTTTAAGAAAAGACTGACAGCATTTCAAATGTGAATAATTCCCTGAGTAAGTCGCGCTCGCGACCTGCCACAGGGCCACAAAGGCAATGGCGTCGTCCCGTCCTTGAAGAGCACATCACCAAACATTCTTTAGTTGTGGCCTCAGCCATATCTGCTGTGGCTGCGGTGACACTTGGTTTGATTTTT
>CAIVPQ010000200.1 GCA_903907835.1 uncultured Actinomycetes bacterium | reverse complement strand
GTCCAACAGAAAGAACAAGAGCAGCATTCGCGCAGTGCCCTTGGTCGGCGTGTCGCTGTTTGCGGCGAGGAGGCTTGTGGACCTCGCCAAATGCGAAGGGAGTGAATGGCTTGTGCCCCAATACGCCCACTACCACGGCAGCAATAGTTGTTCAGCCATCATGAACAAGTACCTTGCGGATCTAGAGTTCCGGAGCCACATGTTCAGACACGGACTGATTGACCGGATGAAAGCCTGCAACGACATCCCAACCCGATTGGCGGAAAGCATCACCGGTCATTCCAGTGGCGGTTCTGAGTTCAACAACTACGGCACGGTGGGCTATACGCTGGAGCAAAAGTTGGAGGTTTTGAACCGAATAGCCGTCTAATCGTTATGGTGGCTTACCTAAGCACCAGCCCAGGTAGCCTCAGCTAGGCCGATTTATAGGCCCGCATAATTTGTATATGGACTTTTCAACGCATGCCAACGGCATCCCGATTTACTATCTTCCCGGACATGGCGGTCGACTAACCAGCGGCCTAGGGCAGGCCTTGGTAGATCTAGGTTATGAGGTCGTAGGTCGTGAGACAGTGGGTGACTTTAAGAAGCTGGATTTCAACGATCAAGTCACCACGATTGCCAACGACATCAAACAGCACTTTTGGCGTGAGGATGGAAAGATCATTGCCAACTCTTTCGGCGCCTACCTCTTGCTCCACGCCTTATCGAAGCTGACTCCGTACATGGGTAAGATTCTCTTGTTGTCACCTATCGTGGGGGAGTTTTCAAGTGAGGAAATTCGCGTGGGATTTATCCCTCCCTACGCTAAGCGCCTTGCTGAATTGGCTAATGCCAATCAGTACCCTGCGCCAATGAACTGCTCGTTTCACATTGGGTCAGAGGACTGGCAAAGTAATCCAGAAAATGTCACAGCGTTTGCTCGGGCGCTGGGGATGCCAGTCACTGTAGTTCCTGGCGTAGGCCATCAATTGCCGAAAGACTATGTGTCGTCTTTGATCGACAATTTTTAGTAAAAATGATTCTTGAGCCTTTGGGCGTACTCTTTGACCTGGCTGGCAGAGGGCAGGGGAGGGAGCTGGTGAGTTCCAAAGACTCGAGTCTGTCTAGGAAACCTGGGGCTATTCACTCCCAACTCTGGCGCAGGGAGCTGGTGGTTGGCAAACCCTGCAACTGGGCATAAAATTGGCAAAATTAAAGCTAAAACCCAAGATGAAACCTTCCCTGGCCCTTGCCACCCATCGCAGTGAAATCCGCGAAATAGTCCTGGCGCACAGGGCTGTGAATGCTCGCGTGTTTGGATCTGTCGCACAGGGACTGGATACGGATCTGAGCGATTTAGATATTCTTGTTGACACCACTTCCGAGACCACGCTATTTGACCTCGGTGCCATCCGCTTTAAGCTTCGCAACTTATTGGGCGTGCCTGTAGATGTGCTTACTCCTGGCGCGTTACCAGACAGTTTTCGACAGACTGTCATTGCCCAAGCGCAACCGATATGAGCCGTGATCCCTTGCGTTTAGGGGACTATCTCGGACATATCCTTGAAGCCATTTCGCAAATACAAAGTTACTGCGAAGACATTGATGAAGTTTCTTTTATAACAAATCGAATGATTCAAGACGCAGTGATTCGCAACTTTGAGATCATTGGAGAGGCTAGCAAAAACGTCGAACGCGTAGCACCTGAATTTGTTGCTGCTCACCCCGATTTACCACTTGCCTTTGCCTACGATATGCGTAATCTTCTGGCGCACGGGTACTACAAGGTTGATGTGAGCGTGGTTTGGAAAACGATTGAAAGAGACTTGCCATACCTACAACAGCAAGTCACCATAGCTTTGCGTAACTTGTGAGTACGGCGCGTAGCATTCCTGCCAAGCCCTATACACTTTTCCTACTTGCCTCGAAGTTCAACTGGCAAGATTCGCAGCGGTAAAAGTTTGGATTCTTTTTCAAGCGCTTTGGGCCGACCAATTCAGCGCACTCAACGCATCTTCTGTTGAGATTAATTTCTATGCTTTCTGCCTTGAAGCTAACATCTCGATACTTGATGTCAACAGCCTTGGGAATGTTGATCGAAATGATGCCAAGGAGATGTAGTCGGCTGAACACGCTGTTAGCGCTGCGCGACAAATTGGTTGCGATAAGTTCTATGGAG
Organism: uncultured Actinomycetes bacterium; assembly: GCA_903907835.1. GTDB lineage: Bacteria > Actinomycetota > Actinomycetes > S36-B12 > UBA5976 > UBA5976. The sequence goes on along the minus strand of CAIVPQ010000200.1, from coordinate 66 downwards.
TTTCCGGCGAGTAGAGACTCGACGAGCTGATTTTCTTCAACCTGGCTCCAGCGTTTGTTTGCCATG
>CAIVPQ010000199.1 GCA_903907835.1 uncultured Actinomycetes bacterium | reverse complement strand
TACTCGATGGATTGATTGCTGGCGAAGGAGATGTTGATTCAATTGTGGCTGGACGTGGACTTGCTGTGGTCTCTGATGATGGTCCATTAATTGAAGCTATCGATGCGGCTTTGGCAGCAGATCCTGCCGTTGTTGAAACCATCAAGTCAGGCAAGCTCGCTGCCGCTGGCTCAGTTGTCGGTGCGGTTATGAAAGCGACTCGAGGTCAAGCAGATGCTGCGCGAGTTCGCGAACTTTTGTTTGAGCGTCTGGGAGTTAGCGAATAAAGTTCGGTCGCATCACGCCAAAACCTAAAGCTTTTTCCATAATGGACATCGCTCTTATCAAGCCATGCTCGTCATGTGCGCGTGCGGTAATACCAAGCCCAATTGGCAAACCATCAACTAATCCCATCGGAATTGAACCGATGGGCCAACCAGCAATTGCTGGGGCGTGAGTCATCCAACCAGCCTTACTAAAATCATCACCCAGGCCCAATGTGCTGAGCCATGCCGGCCCATAGGGAACGCCTATTAGGACATCTACCTGAGAAATCGCCGGAAGCAAAACTTTGTTCAAGGCCCAATCAAGATTGCGCTTCCTGGCTTGAGTGTATTTGGCATTACGACCACCGGAGTCTGCCGCAAGCTCAAGATAATCTTGGTGAAAATATTTCAGTTCATCGTCACTGTTCGCAGAATTGAATTCGATGACATCGGCCAATGAAGTCACGCCGCTACCTGCTCGTGTCAATAAATAGGCGTCAAGGTCTTCTACATGTTCGTGGAATAAAACAGTTCCCTCGTCTTCACCCACTTCTTCACTCATCTTAGGAATGGATATTTCGCTCAGAAGTATTCCTGCTTTTGCAAAAACAGCACAGGTGTCTGCAAAAAGCGCGTTGGCTTGATCGTCATTACTTAACCACTCGCCAACTATGCCAACTCGAAACGCATCGCTATTTTCGCAAACATCTACAAATCCACTCTGTCCACTTAGAACTTCAAGGAGTAGAGCAGCATCTCTTACTGACCTCGCCATGGAACCGGGGGAGTCTTGACTATTACTAATCGGCACAACTCCATCCCGCGAAACGACACCAACTGTTGGTTTGATTCCAACGCAGCCATTAAATGAAGCTGGGCAAACAATCGAGCCATCGGTTTCAGTGCCAACTGCCAGTGGTGTTAAGCCCGCTGCGACACTTGCACCTGATCCAGACGATGAGCCACCTGCGCTGTATTTGTATTTCCATGGATTTGCCGTCAAGCCGCCAACCGCGGACCAACCGCTAGTGGACATTGACGAGCGAATGTTTGCCCATTCGGATAAATTCGTCGCACCTAAAATGACCGCACCAGCTTTACGAAGTCTGGCTACAAGTTCGGCATCTTGAGTTACCGGGCGATTTGCCAGAGCCAATGAACCTGCAGTCGCGGGAAGTCCAATTGCCTGAATGTTGTCCTTGATCACAATTGGTAGTCCATGTAATGGGCCTACGTTTTCACTTTTATCGAGCACGCTGGCTTGCTCGAGGGCATTGGCATTCAGCGCCAAGATTGAATTCAAGCCTTGATCAGGTGCATCAATAGCCGAGATACGTTCAAGAAATGCATTGACTAATTCCACACTTGTGAACTGACGATTGGTTAAGCCCTCAAGCAAACTTTCCGCGCTGCTAAAACCAATATCCGCACTGGCCATGTGTGGGTCATTCATTTGCTTATCGTGTCACAAAGTGGCGCATTTGGCTCTGGAGTCGGTTCAATTCAGTTGTACTGCCTCTACGCGATAGATTTGTCTCATGTCAGATATGAAGCCACGCAGTAAGCAAGTAACCGATGGATTAGAACGCACCGCAGCACGCGGCATGCTGCGCGCAGTCGGAATGGGCGATGACGATTGGGTCAAGCCACAAATTGGCATCGCCTCGTCGTGGAATGAAATCACCCCTTGCAATCTCTCTCTTGATCGTTTGGCTAAAGCGTCTAAAGAAGGTGTTTTAGCTGCTGGCGGTTTCCCGATGCAATTTGGCACTATTTCAGTCTCCGATGGCATATCAATGGGTCACGAAGGAATGCATTTCTCCCTAGTGAGTCGCGAAGTTATCGCAGATTCCGTTGAGACTGTGATGAATGCGGAACGCCTTGATGGCATGGTTAACTTTGCTGGTTGCGACAAATCACTTCCGGGTATGTTGATGTCCGCCGCCCGCCTTGATGTGGCCAGTGTTTTTGTTTATGCCGGTTCAATCCTGCCTGGAAATGTAACTCTGTCCGATGGTTCAAATCGCGATGTAACAATTATTGATGCCTTTGAGGCAGTAGGTGCTTGTGCGCGTGGACTAATGAGCGAAGAAGATGTTGACCGTATTGAACGCGCAATCTGCCCAGGTGAAGGTGCTTGTGGCGGCATGTACACGGCAAACACAATGGCGTCAGCTGCTGAGGCAATGGGAATGTCACTTCCGGGTTCAGCAGCCCCACCAGCGGTAGATCGTCGTCGTGATGGATACGCAATAGCTTCAGGTGAAGCGGTAGTAAATCTCATACGTTTAGGAATCACCGCTCGCGACATCATTACTAAGAAATCACTAGAAAATGCGATTGCAGTTGTGATGGCATTTGGTGGCTCAACTAACGCAGTGCTTCACCTTCTTGCTATTGCTCATGAAGCAAATGTGGATTTGTCACTCGATGACTTCAAGAGAATCGGGGCCAAGGTTCCATTGCTTGCAGATGTTAAGCCATTTGGTCGATATGTCATGAGTGACGTAGATCGAGTCGGTGGCGTTCCCGTAATTATGCGCGCACTTTTCGATGCTGGGCTTATCCATGGCGATTGCATGACTGTGACTGGAAAGACTGTCGCAGAAAATCTTGCCGACATCGATTCGCCAGATCCAGATGGCGACATCTTGCATGCAATGAATAGCCCACTGGGTGGAGTTGGTGGCATCACAGTTCTGCGTGGATCGCTCGCACCTGATGGCGCAGTTACTAAGAGCGCCGGCATTCCAGTTGATATCTTCGAAGGTCCAGCCAAAGTCTTTGAACGTGAGCGCGCAGCAATGGATGCTCTTGAAGATGGTGGCATCCAAGCCGGTGACGTTGTAATCATCCGCTACGAGGGACCAAAGGGTGGTCCAGGTATGCGCGAGATGTTGATGATCACGGCCGCGATTAAGGGCGCGGGACTTGGTAAAGATGTTCTGCTCATTACTGATGGCCGCTTTAGTGGGGGCACAACCGGGCTTTGTGTTGGTCACGTTTCACCTGAAGCACTTGATGGTGGCGCAATCGGCTTAGTTCGCGATGGCGATCGCATTCGAATCGACATTCCAAGTGGAACCCTTGATTTGCTCGTGGACGAAGCCGAACTGCAAGAACGTCGCAATACTTGGCAGCCTTTGCCGCACAAGTATGACCGTGGCGTTCTGGCTAAGTACTCAAAGCTCGTTGGTAGTGCATCAAAAGGCGCAGTTTGCGACTAGTAGTTGCTAACTACTAACTAGTCACTGTAAACAAAGCGCGTTGTAGGTCACGATTTCGTGAACTGCGACCAACCAACAACGCGAATTCCCCGAGTTCAACAATCCTGTTGGAATCGGCGTCAACAATTGTGCAATCTGCTACTGGCAATTTAAGGTCAATGACTTTAGTTTCACCAGGTCCGACAAGAACTTGCTCGTAGCCCTTTAGTTCCTTATCAGCCCAAGTGATGCTAGTTACCAAGTCGCTGAAATAGATTTGCACAGTTTCAAGTGATGGTCGCGACCCAGTATTAGTCAAAGTGATTTGCGCATCGATTGTGTCAGCGCGAGTTAGCTCAGTTTTGGTAATCACTAAGTTGCTGTACTCAACGTGTGAATACGATAGTCCCTCGCCGAATGCGAACATCGGATCTTGAGTCAGATCCGCGTAGCGATGTCCATGTTGTCCACGCAGTTGGTTGTAATAAATCGGCTGTTGTCCAGCGTGACGAGCAAAGGTAATCGGCAAGCGTCCACTTGGTTCAATTTCGCCAAAGATCATTTCGGCAATAGCTGTTCCACCGCGCATACCTGGATTAAAGGCATTGATAATTGCTGCAGCGTTAAGGGCAGATTCAGGAAGAATCTGTGGCTTTGAACTGATCAGCACGACAATCATTGGCTTGCCTGTTGCGGCAAGTGCATCAAGCAAAGCATTCTGTGCGCCGAATAGTTCCAGTGTCGCAGTTGATCGTCCTTCGCCGATCAAGGCAATCATGTCGCCGACAACTGCTACTACGTAGTCAGCCTCATTGGCTGCAGCAACGGCTTCGGCAATCATGTCCGCATCGACTGGTGCAGGTGCGGCAATCGGTGGACGTGGCTGACCGTCAGCAAATGTTTCGCCTTCTGGGTCTGGGGTCAAGATTGCGATGTCTGCACCTTGGTTGTAGGTGACTTCCCAGTCACTAGGGGCAATGAGTTTCAAACCATCAAAAACAGTTTGGGTTAGGTGACGCGGATGACCATCTGGCATCCAATCAACTTGGCCAGATGCTCCAGCCCAGTCACCAAGTTGCGCATGCTGGTCATGAGCATTTGGACCAACAACAGCAATCTTCTTAGCACCTGTTGTACTAGGCGAAATAGGCAAAGTGCCATCATTTTGGAGTAGGACAAGTGAACGTCGAGCTACCTCAAGGTTCAAGTCACTGTGTTCCGGTGAGCCAATAACAACTGCCTGGCGAACTGCATCAGGTAGACGCGGATTTTCAAAAAGACCTAATTCAAATTTCAGACGAAGAATTCGGGTGACCGCAGCATCAATGTGAGCCTCGGTAATCATTCCGCGAGAGATTGCCTCTTGAGCACCTTCGAAGAATCCGGGTGTAGTCATAACTAAGTCATTGCCCGCAAGAACTGCAGCCGTTGCAGCAGATGCATGGTCAGGTTGAATCTGTTGTTCCCAAACCATTCGACCTACGTTGTCCCAGTCAGTAATTAAGGTTCCAGTGAAACCCCATTCATTCTTGAGCACATCATTTAGTGCCCACTTATTCATTGTGATTGGCACACCATCGATGGCCTGATAGCCCAGCATGAATGTACGACAACCCTCACGGGCAGCGCGCTCAAATGGTGGCAAGAACCAAGAACGTAACTTACGCGGACTCAAGTCTGCTTCGGTTGCATCGCGACCACCTTGAGTTTCTGAGTATCCAACGTAGTGTTTCGCACAGGCCAAGATTGCCGTTTCATCATCAAGCCCAGCGCCTTGGTATCCGCGAACCATAGCAACACCCATCTCGCCGATAAGGAATGGGTCTTCACCGAATGTCTCACCAACACGTCCCCAACGAAGATCCCGAGCGATACAAAGTACGGGGGAGAAGGTCCAATGCAGACCAGTTGCAGAAACCTCTACTGCAGTGACGCGCGCTACACGCTCAATCAAATCTGAATCCCACGAAGAAGCCATCGAAAGTTGAGTGGGGAAGATTGTTGCTCCTGGCCAAAATGAGTGTCCGTGGATGCAGTCATCAGCGGTTAGAAGCGGAATCTGTAAGCGGGTTTCGGCCACTAATTTGGCCGAAAGGATCATGTCCTCAGGAGATGTGTGCAAAATTGAGCCAACATGAAAATCTGCAATTAAGCCAGTTATGTTCTCGCGGGCATCGAGTTGCAACATTTGTCCGACTTTTTCAGGAAGGGTCATCCGCTGAATAAGGTCAGTGATTCTTTCATCAATCGAAGCAGCAGGGTCTTTGTATGTTGGCAATTCACTCATCAGGCAACTTTACAAGTAAGTCAGAAAAAGCGTAATTGCGCATAATTTAGCTCGCGAATATGACTTATTGGGCAAAGTTGCCATAGATTAGGAACACTCAATACCTTGATCGTTGGTGATGACGCAAACGGTGCGCTACAAGCAATCCGCGAGCAGCTCTTGTTACAAGTCGAAAAGTCGGCGCAGGGGTGATGTCATCCAAGACCAACCGCGATTAGGAGCAATAATCGAAGCGATCCTTCGATAGAAACGGAGAAACAGCCATGGCTGAGAAAATTACGGGCGCCGAAAGTTTGGTTCGCTCATTAGAAAATGCGAATGTTGAAGTTGTATTCGGCATTCCTGGCGGTGCAATCCTTCCCGCATACGATCCCTTGATGGATTCCAAATCAGTCCGCCACATTTTGGTGCGCCATGAACAAGGCGCTGGGCATGCTGCTGAGGGTTACGCAGCCGCTACTGGACGCGTTGGCGTTTGTATGGCAACGAGTGGTCCTGGTGCTACCAACTTAGTTACTCCCATTGCTGATGCACACATGGATTCAGTTCCTATGGTTGCAATTACTGGACAAGTCCCTGGTCCGGCCATTGGTACTGACGCGTTCCAAGAAGCAGATATTCGTGGAATCACGATGCCAATTACCAAACACAATTACCTAGTGCGCGATCCGGCCGACATCCCGCGCGCAATTAAAGAAGCTTTTCACTTAGCAAGTACAGGCCGTCCTGGTCCAGTTCTTGTTGACATCACGAAAGACGCCTTGCAAGCGCGTTCAGAATTTGTTTGGCCAGACACGATTGACTTGCCCGGTTACAAGCCGACAACAAAGCCGCATGGTCGCCAAATTAAAGAAGCAGCGCGCATGATTGTTGAGGCTAAGCGCCCAGTTCTTTACGTTGGTGGTGGTGTTATTCGCGCACGCGCTTCCAAAGAACTGCGCCAGTTAGCCGAACTGACTGGAATTCCAGTTGTTACCACTTTGATGGCGCGCGGTGCTTTTCCTGATAGTCACACTTTGCACATGGGTATGCCTGGTATGCATGGAACTGTTGGTGCAGTAGGCGCTCTTCAGCAAAGTGACTTGTTAATAACATTGGGTGCCCGCTTTGATGATCGTGTTACTGGGCGTTTGGATAGTTTCGCGCAAAAAGCCAAGGTCATCCACATTGATATTGATCCGGCAGAAATTGGCAAGAATCGCATAGCCGATATACCAATCGTGGCTGATGTTCGCGAAGCATTAATCCAGTTAATCCCTGCTGTTACTGCTGAGTTTGATGCGCATAACCGCGAGGATTTAACTGATTGGTGGCGCACGCTAAACCACTGGCGCGAAACTTATCCATTGGGTTACGACATACCAACGGATGGCACGCTATCTCCGCAGTATGTAATCGAACGGCTTGGAAAGATCTCTGGTCCAGATTCCATTTATGCATCAGGCGTAGGCCAACACCAGATGTGGGCTGCACAATTTGTTGGGTATGAAAATCCAAACACTTGGTTAAATAGCGGTGGCTTAGGCACGATGGGTTACTCAGTTCCAGCCGCTATGGGTGCCAAAGTTGGTTGCCCCGACAAGACTGTTTGGGCGATTGATGGCGATGGTTGCTTCCAGATGACAAATCAAGAGCTAGCCACCTGCACAATCAACAACATCCCAATCAAGGTTGCGCTAATCAATAACTCATCACTGGGAATGGTTCGTCAATGGCAAACTTTGTTCTACAACGAGCGTTACAGCAACACAGATTTGCACTCGCATACTTTCCCTGACTTCGTTAAGTTAGCCGATGCTTATGGTTGCCTTGGTTTGCGTTGTGACCGTCCTGAAGATGTTGATAAGACGATCGAGAAGGCGCTTTCAACAAATGACGTGCCAGTTGTAGTTGATTTCCAAGTACATCGTGATGCCATGGTTTGGCCAATGGTTGCCGCTGGAACAGGAAACGATGAAATAAGTTTCGCGCGCGATCTGGCGCCAAAATGGGAGCGGGAGGAAGACTAATTATGCCTCGTCACACATTGTCTGTTTTAGTGCAAGATCAACCGGGTGTCCTTGCTCGCATCTCGGCCCTATTTGCCCGTCGCGGCTACAACATTGAATCGCTTGCTGTTGGCACCACTGAAACCGATGGTCATTCCCGGATGACCATCGTTATTGATGTCGATGAGCATGCTCTAGAGCAAATTACAAAGCAGCTCAATAAATTAATCAACGTACTCAAGATTGTTGAATTTGATGACGAGTCTGTTGTTGCTCGTGAGTTAATGCTGATAAAAGTCCGCGCGGACGAAAGTTCACGCGCTGCCGTTTTACAGGTAGTGGAACTGTTCCGCGCCAAAGTTGTCGATGTGGCAAATGATGCGGTAACTGTTGAAGCTACTGGCTCTCGCGAAAAGTTGGAAGCGCTTCTTGAAGTGCTACAACCCCATGGAATCAAGGAAATTGTGCAATCAGGTGTGGTTGCATTAGCCCGTGGTTCCCGGGCTATGGGTGATCATTCGCTGCGCAGCGCCGATCGAACCGCATAGCGATTAGTTAACCTAAAGCAAGTTCTGACAGACTTAACCAACCAATTGAAATAAGGAGAAATCGTGGCCGAGTTGTTCTATGAAAACGACGCAGACCTATCAATCATCAAGGGACGTAAAGTTGCCGTTCTTGGATACGGAAGCCAAGGCCATGCGCATGCGCTAAGCCTTCGCGATAGCGGCGTTGATGTGCGCGTTGGTTTAGCAGAAGGCTCAAAGAGCCGCGCTAAAGCAGAGGCTGAAGGTCTACGTGTTGTAGATCCAGCGACTGCTGTTGCCGAAGCCGACCTAATTATGGTTTTGGTTCCAGATCCTGCTCAGCGCGGTCTGTATGCAACAGCGATTGCACCAAACTTAAACCCAGGTGACGCATTGTTCTTTGCGCATGGTTTCAACATTCGTTATGGCTACATCACTCCACCCGCAGATGTTGACGTCTGCATGGTGGCACCAAAGGGCCCAGGTCACTTAGTGCGTCGTGAATACCAAGCAGGTCGTGGCGTTCCAGCGATTGTTGCTGTTGAACAAGATGCGACTGGCAATGCTTGGGCATTAGCTCTTTCATATGCAGCCGGCATCGGCTCATTGCGCGCCGGTGGCATCAAGACCACATTCACGGAAGAAACTGAAACTGACTTGTTCGGTGAGCAGGCTGTTCTTTGTGGCGGCGCATCTGCATTAGTTATGGCTGGCTTCGAGACACTTGTCGAAGCTGGTTACCAGCCAGAAGTTGCCTACTTTGAGTGCCTGCACGAACTTAAGTTGATTGTTGACTTGATGTACGAAGGTGGCATTGCCAAGCAGCGTTGGAGTGTTTCCTCCACTGCCGAATACGGTGACTATGTTTCAGGTCCACGCGTTGTGGATGCTCGCGTGAAGGAAAACATGAAGGCTGTCCTTAAGGACATCCAAGATGGCACCTTTGCCAAGCGTTTCATTGATGATCAAGATGCGGGCGCACCAGAGTTCAATGCTCTTCGTGCTGCTGGCGAAGCTCATCCAATTGAGGCAACTGGTCGCGAACTTCGTAAGTTGATGTCATGGGTTAAAAGCTCTGATAGCGATTATGTTGAGGGTTCAACTGCACGCTAATTTCACAATTACTCAACTGGCCTGTCCCCAAAAGGTACAGGCCAGTTGTTTTTGTAGAGGACCAAAAATCGCGAATTGGGGCTATGCCTAACCCAAGATAGGCTCGCTATATGCCTGCTGCATTAATTACTGGGACATTTAATCCACCTCACATGGGTCATGTGAAACTAATTAAGGCTGCCATTGAAAAGCGTGACCATGTTGTTGTTATTGTCTTGGCTCAACCACATGATCGAGTGAGCGCTCCAGATCGCGCAAAAGCCTTAGCTCAGGACTGCATTGCTGAGGGTGTAACTGAATCGAACATGACGATTGTGCATGGTTACGAATCAACGCCGTATGAACCAGAGAATCCAGCAGTCGCACAATCAAACGCTCGAGTGATTCAGGCTCATCTACGCCACACTCCGCCTGTTGACATGCTAGTTACATCAGAGGCAAATGGTGAGTCATTCGCGAACATGCTTGGCCTTCATCATTTCAGTTTTGACATAGATCGCACTCAGGTACCGGTGTCATCAACTCAGATTCGCGCTGACCTAGTTGGCAACTGGCATTTATTAGGTCCAGGTTCTCGCGAACTACTTTCAATTCGTGCGGTATTTGTTGGTGCTGAATCAACTGGCACGACAACAACGACTCTTGCAGTGCAAGCAGCTTTAATAGCTCGCGGAGCCAATTTTCGCCAGACCAATTGGATTCGTGAATATGGTCGAGATCTGACTATGCGCAAAAAGGAACAAGCCGAAGCAATGGGCCTTTCTGAATATGCTGTGCCATGGACTCCCACTGACTTTGTTGAAATCGCCGTAGTCCAACAACAGCTTGAAGATGTGGCAGCCAGAACTGGGGGACCGGTTGTGTGCTGTGACACTGATGTATTTGCGACTTTGATCTGGGAACGTCGATATCTAGGCGCCAAAACAAGTTTGCCAATGCCGGCAAATTCACAGAATCGCATTTATTTTGTGACTCAGCCAGAGGGTGTGCCATTCGTTCAAGACAAGATTCGCGATAGCGAAAACTTGCGAGAGAGTATGACTGAAGAATTTGAGGACGAATTAATCAGCACAGGCCGAGCATGGGCAGCTTTGGATGGCAGTGTTGAAACTCGGGTCGAGTTGGCCTTGGCTGCAATTGATGTTGCTATCGCCCAAGCGTTTGATTTCCACATCGCCCAATAATTCAATTTTTCGTTTCTCAGTTTCGTAAGCATCAGCACCTGATGAACTGAGACTAATGTGAGTTTTCCGTGAGAATCGCGTGAGTCGTCTGTGATTGTTGTGTTTTAACGTCAACCACATGAACATATATGGCGCCTGGAAAAAACAATCTGCTCTACGAGCCCCACAGCATAAATTGCACAAGCAAATCCGAAAATCTCAACGAATGGCACGCATTAGTATCGCGAGTATTTTTGCAGTACTGATGTCAGGCCAGGTAGCTGTGCCGGCTTATGCTGCAGTAGATCCTATTTGTGTATCAAACTGTTCAACCTTGACACTTGTCAATGTCGTTAATGGTGGCACTGCCACCCCCGCTGATTGGGCGCTTGGGGCAACGCACAATGGTGACTCATACACATTCACTTCAGGTGATTCCAAGAGCGTTGCTAGAAATGCAACATATTCAGTTACATCTACTGGTGGGCCGTCAGGTTATTCGCAGTCATTCGTTTGTACAGGAAATTCAAACGTGACCTTTGATTTAGCCGCTCAGACTGTAACTTTTCCTAATCAGTCGGGTAGAAATGCCACATGTACATTCACCTACTCAGGTCCAGCCATAATTACTGTTCACGCGGGTGGAGTGCGAACTGGTGCAACCACAGTATCTGCGATGCCGAATGGAGCAATCTTTACTGCAACACCTGTTTCGGGCAGTCCAACTGGCGGGCCATTTACTTGCACAACAACTGGTGGAACTGGAACCTGCGAGATTGAGGTGCCATCTGGCTTTGCTTGGAATATTTCACAATCCGCAGTTCCAAGTGGTTACTACGCCAACCCGAGTTTAGATTTTGGCGGCTCTTCAACTTTGACTGCCGAAACATACGAATTCCGCACTGGAATTGTTACTTCCAACATCGACGTTCCTGGCGCTAACCCAAATAGCACCTACTCGGACATCAGACACCCAGGAAACAACAACTTCAGCGGCCTCTTATCAGCTTCCCTCAATAATCCAGCCATGTCCCAAAAGTGCGGACTTGATGTTGCACTTGTTCTGGATCAATCAGGATCAATGTCTGGTAGTAAACAGACGGCACTAAAGTTGGCTGCGGATGACACTATTACAGCGCTAACTGGCACTCCATCAAGTCTCGCCATTTACACATTTTCTTCAGTCGTTGGCGCTTCTGTTGCTAGTACGTCCACAGTGTCGCTCGCATCAGCAACCCCACTGCACACTTTCATTGATAATTTGGGTACGCCGAGTGGTTCAACCAACTGGGATGCCGGATTACACCAGGTCCCTGCGGGATTTGACCTTGTGATATTTCTTACTGACGGGGCTCCCACAACGTATGGAAATAATGCCGGGGTCGGCAACTCCACCTATTTTCAGTATGTTGATCAAGGTATTTTTTCAGCTAATGAGATTAAATCTGGTGGCTCAACACTCATTGGTGTTGGTATCGGCCTGAGTGGGTCAACTGAAAACTTACGTGCTGTTTCAGGTGCAACCTTGAATCAGGATTACTACCTAGCTAGCTCTGCATCTTTCGGTCAGATTCTTCAGGATTTAGCTGCTGGTAGCTGCAACAACCAGTTGACGATTCAAAAGGTTATACAAGATCCAACTGGCACGCTGTTGCCAAATTCCGCACTGACAAATGGTTGGAATTTCACTAACTCAATCTCGGCTGGGAGCACGATTGACCCTAGTTCAACTACTGCGCAAGTTAATGATCAAAATGGTTTTGCTGGTGCGGCCGTCAGTGTCCCAGCAGGCCAAACGCCCACAGTCTCCGTTACTGAAGATCTGAACTCGCAGTACACATTTGTAAGTGCGCAATGCTCGGTTGCTGGCGTTTCGGTTGAAACAACAATGAATGGGACAACGGCAACATTCATTGGTGCTCCAGATGTTCCGATGTCCTGCTTGTTCACCAACAAGCAAAAGCCAGGTCAATGGAAGTTAAGTAAGTCATCCTCGCCAACGACAGGCACAACGGTCAATGTTGGCGATTCAATAACCTATACGCTCAGCGCATCTAACCCAACCGATGTACTTGTATTGGGAGCACAAGCAACCGATGACATTAGCGATGTACTCGATGATGCAACTCTAGGAGTTTTACCGACTGGCCTTACCAAGGTGGGATCAACTTTGACCTGGGCAATTGGAAATCTGACTGCTGGTCAGACCAAGACCATTAGTTACACCGTGACAGTCAAATCTGATGCATATGATGCAATCATCAAGAATGTTGTCACCCCAGGTGATTCAGGTTCGTGTGAAGTTCTTGCTGATTGCACGACAACCCACACCACGCCTAAGCGCGCAACTTTGACATTGGTGAAGTCTGTCAACAATGGAAACACAGGTGGAACAAAGACTTCAGCTGATTGGACACTGTCGGCCGATGGTGGTTCAACTGGCTCACAGATTGTGGATTCAGCAACAGGTGTGACCCATACGGTTATTCCTGGTTCTTACTCCATGTCGGAAAGCGCACAGTGGAATGGCTACACCGTTGAAGGTACGTGGGTATGTACTGGACAAGATCCAGTCACTGGCCGACCTGAAAGCAATGTAGTTGTCATCGTTGCCGGCGAAGATGTCACCTGCACAATCACAAACATGGCAGTGCTTCCTTCTTTGACTTTGAACAAGGTAGTTATCAATGGTGATACTGGTGCAGATCAGGTAGCAACCGACTGGTCGCTTTCAGCAGCTGGCCCAACTGCCGTGTCAGATGTGAGTCCTGGAACGAAGACTTTTGTGGCCAGTGGCGCATACACATTGAGTGAATCTGGCCCAAGTGGATTCTCGGCATCTGCTTGGAATTGTGGCAGTGCAAATGTCGTTGGCGGAGTAGTGACAGTTGAACTAGGTCAGGACATCGTGTGTACCATCACGAATACTGCAATTGCTCCATCGCTAACTCTCGAGAAAGTTGTAGTGAACGGGACCACTGGCGCAACACATTCCGCCGCTGAATGGTCACTTTCAGCAACAGGTCCGACTTCAATTACATCAGTCTCAACGGGCACCAAGTCCACTGCAAAAATTGGTAATTACACATTGAGTGAATCTGGCCCATCGGGTTATAGCGCTTCATCGTGGGACTGTGGCAGTGCAACCTTAGTGGGAAATGTTGTTTCCATTCCGCTGGGACAGGATGTGGTTTGTTCGGTTACCAATACAGCTATCGCATCTTCGCTTACTTTGGTGAAGTCAGTTGATAATGGACAAACTGGCTCCACTCAAACTGTTGATGATTGGACTTTGTCTGCAACTGGTCCAACGACGATTAGTTCCGTAGCTTCCGGTACAAAATCGACAGTGGAGATTGGACAGTACTCCCTTAGTGAAGCTGGCCCAGATGGTTATACAGCGTCCTTGTGGGATTGTGGTGATGCGGACGTTACCTCAGGAGTTGTGACTGTTGCCTTGGGTGAGGATGTCACCTGTACCGTGACAAATGTCGCCAAAGATTCGTCATTGACCTTAATCAAGGTCGTTGATAATGGGAACACAGGTGCAGGTTTCACTTTTGCTGACTGGGAGCTGTCAGCGGCAGGTCCAACAGCAATCGATGGGGTTACTTCGGGTACACAGACAACTGTAAAAATTGGTGACTACGTCTTGTCTGAGTCTGGTCCGATAGGTTTCACATCTTCGGATTGGGCCTGTGGCGATGCAAATGTGGTCAATGGTGTTGTCACGGTTGAATTGGGTCAGGATGTTGTGTGTTCAATTACGAACACAGCAGTAATGTCTACCTTGACCTTGAACAAGATCGTTGACAATGGAACATCTGGTGCAACCTATACTCCTGCTGATTGGGCACTGTCTGCAGATGGTCCAACAATTGTCAGTTCAGTATTGAGCGGCACTGAATCGCAGGTCCAAATTGGGCAATACACCTTGAGCGAGTCAGGTCCTGACGGATACTCGGCTTCTGTCTGGGATTGTGGGAATACCAGCGTTGTAGATGGCAAAATATCGGTAGCCCTTGGTCAAAAAATAGTGTGTTCCGTCACTAACACGGCTCAATCCGCTGCTTTGACACTTATAAAAAATGTAGACAACGGTGAAACCGGTGCTACGTATGTCGCGAATGATTGGTCTTTGTCTGCAAGTGGCCCATCGCAGGTCACTGATGTTGCCTCTGGTACAAAGTCATTCGTTAAGGTAGGCGATTACACCTTGAGCGAGTCAGGTCCAGATGGTTACACCGCATCTGACTGGGATTGTGGCACTGCCACATTGATCGATGGTGTTGTAACAGTTGGGGTGGGTCAAGAGGTCACTTGCGAGATTACAAATATTGCCCAAAGCGCTTCCCTGACTTTGGTCAAGACTGTTGATAACGCGCAGACGGGTGCCACTGCAGTGGCTGCTGATTGGTCACTGTCGGCTAACGGGCCAACGACTATTCCTGACGTGACATCTGGGACAAAGTCAATCGTTAAAGTTGGCGACTACACACTCAGTGAATCTGGTCCAACTGGGTATACCGCTTCAGCTTGGAACTGTGGCGATGCCCCTATTCGTGAAGGTGTAGTAACAGTTGGAGTTGGCCAGCAAATTACTTGCACGGTCGCTAACACTGCACAAAGCTCAACGCTGACTTTGAATAAGTCGGTCGACAATGGCACAACTGGTGCAACGAATGTTGCTTCAGACTGGACCTTGTCAGCTAGTGGCCCAACCGCTATCTCGCAGGTATCGCCAGGTACTCAAAGAGTGGTTCAGATTGGTACCTACACTTTGAGCGAGTCCGGTCCTGGTGGTTATACAGCTTCCACGTGGGTTTGCAATGATGCGGAAATAATCGATGGCACAGTATCTGTTGAGCTAGGTGAAGACATCATTTGCACGGTCACAAATACAGCTGTCGCTCCGACCTTGACTTTGAACAAGGTGGTTGACAACGGGCAAACAGGAGCAACACATACAGCTAGTGATTGGAAGTTATCTGCTTCTGGACCAACTGCAATCAATCAAGTTGCAAGCGGAACTAAAACTACAGTTCAGGTTGGTACTTACTCATTGAGCGAATCTGGACTTGATGGATACACAGCATCAGATTGGGATTGTGGCAACGCAGCCGTTGTCGAGGGTAGTGTTCTAGTTCCAGTTGGTCAGGATATCTCTTGCACAATCACAAACACGGCAGAGACATCTTCGTTGACTCTCAACAAGGTCGTCGTTAACGGTGATACAGGCGCAACCCATGTGTCAACAGATTGGTCACTGTCCGCAGATGGACCAACAAATGTTTCAGGTGTTCTGACCGGTACAAAAACTACTGTCCAGGTTGGTTCTTACACCTTGAGTGAGCTTGGGGCCTCTGGCTATGCTTCCTCAGTTTGGGATTGTGGCAGTGCAAGTGTGACTTCCGGTGTTGTGGTTGTAGGTGTTGGTCAAGACATCTCTTGCACAATTACTAATACTGCAACAACGCCACTTCTGACTTTGAAGAAGATCGTTGATAACGGTGATACGGGTGCTGCTGGCACACCGGCGGATTGGCTGCTCTCGGCTAGTGGTCCTACAGCAATTGAGGAAGTTGCCTCTGGTGCTGTAAACCCAGTAAAAATCGGCGACTACGCATTGAGTGAGTCTGGTCCTGATGGTTACACCGCATCGGCCTGGGATTGTGGTGAGGCTGAGATGCAAGGGGATGTCGTTTCGATGTCGCTTGGTGATGACGTTACTTGCACGGTCACCAATACAGCGATTGCTCCAACGCTTACTTTGAATAAGTCAGTAGAAAACGGTGAGACAGGTGCCACCTTCACGGCAACGGATTGGTCCCTGTCAGCAAGTGGTCCAACTAACATCACAGGTGTTACTTCAGGGACCAAGAGCACAGTTCAAGTGGGTAGTTACACTCTGAGCGAGTCTGGTCCTGATGGATACACGGCATCACAGTGGGACTGTGGCGATGTGCCAGTTGTAGGGAATGTTGTTAATGTGGCACCCGGTCAGGATGTGTCTTGCGAAATCATCAACACCGCCATTCCAGCCACTTGGACTGTAAACAAGACCAGTGATCCTGCGACTGGATCACCTGTTAATCCTGGCGAGAAAATAACTTACACAGTTACCTTGACTCGCACGTCAGGTGCGATGCCAACTGATGTTGTGGTGACCGATGACTTAAGTAGTGTGTTAAATCATGCTGCTTTTGGCACCATTCAAGTCGATTCAGGTGAAGCAAGCCTGACCGAGACAACTTTGACTTGGAATGCAGGGGCAGTGAGCAGTTCAGCCACACTGACATATGACGTGACGGTGAGTGAAGGGGCATACGGCGTGACATTATCAAATGTTGTTACGCCCCCAACAGGTGGAAGTTGTGTTGAATCTTGTGAGACAGAAAACTTCACTCCGCACTTCTTAATTTCAAAAACATCGGATCCCGGAAATGGCGTGGTGCTGGAGCCGAACCAAGTTGTGACTTACACAATGACGGCTCGCAATGACTCTCAAGCCACAGTGATTGGCGCGACAGCTATTGATGACATGTCGCAGGTGCTTGATAAGGCTGCTCTGACATTGCCTTTAGCTCAGGGCTTAACAATGGAGCCTGATGGCGTAACGATGACATGGGCAATCCCGACACTTGCCCCAGGTCAATCCACATCTGTTAATTACGTCATCACTATTGACGCGGACGCCGCCGGACTAGATCTGATAAATCTTGTGACACCAGGCGATGGTGGTGATTGTGAGATTTCCGATGAAGAGGTGACTCCACCAGAGTTGTCACCAGAGACTGGCTGTGACAACTCGCACTACATCAATGCGATGGACCTGACCATCATCAAGAAGCACACAGTGCCAACTGGTAATTCTGCAGTCAATGGCAAGTCAACCAGCCCCATCACCTACGAGTTAACGGTGACCAACTCGGGCAAACTTGCAGGTTTCGATGACGCGCTTGATGTTGTTGTGACTGATGATATTGAAGACGCATTGGAGATTGATTTTGATTCAATTGTGGCACCGGATTGGGATACTTCGGCCAGCACGCTAGGGCTCTTCACCGCCAAGTATATTGGCAATAGTGGAATTTTGGCGCCAGGTGCTTCATCAACAATTGTCTTTACCGCAGTAATCACTCGACCAATCGACTTCTCAGAAGTTACGATTCCATCCCTCATTAATATTGCGTGCGTATCAACGAGTGGCATCGAGGTCAGTACAGAGAACAACTGTTCGCAAGATTCCACCCCGATTGAGGCAGTCGCGCTTGACCCTGAGGCGACTTGTCGAAACAACATTTTGACTATGGATTACAGCATCCCGCTGTATGGAAATCCAGCAAGTCCTGGCTCACCTATCACTGTGGCGCTAATTTGGTGGACTCCTGGTGGATACCGAGATCAGGACATTGATATTGATGCGATGGATACAGCCGCACTGTTGGCTAACGGTGCCCTGAGAGTGGACTATGTGACAACACCAGCTGGTTGGAAACAAGGCCAGTTGATTGAGGGCTTCTTCTACTGGCCTGGTGTCAGTTTTACCTCAGACGGAACCATCTTGGCTTATCCAGGCCGCTACAAATCATCCGATGGTCGCTGGGTGCTGAACCCTTCTGCTCCGTTCTACAGCATCCACTCAAAGGCGGTTGTTGAAGTGCGCATCACTACATCCACTACTCGAGTACCAGTCCCGATTACAGCAGATCCAGGGTGTTACCCACGTGCTGGACAGCTTGCTTTCACTGGCGTGGACGGAAGTCACTGGCAGTTGATCTCCGTCATATTCAGTGGCCTGGCTATCGTGGGCTACCTTGCTAATCGACGTCGCCGAATCTACGAATACTAGGACAGTGGGCCATGCGCGACCGCAGATGGTTGCTTTGGACCATGGTCCTTGCAGGCGCGGGCATGCTTTGGCTAGTTGGGTTCACATTTCACCAACACGTGTGGACCAACTATGCCTCGCATGTTCGTGCGACTGAAGTGCGACAAAGGCTCCTTGCCGAATGGGAAAAAGGTGATCCAGTAAGTCAGACAAAAGATCATGATTATGCACAATCTGGCCGAGTGCGACAGTCTGATGCCTTTGCCTTGCTCTACATTCCGAGGCTGGGTAACCATGTCTGGGCAACACCAGTGCTTGAGGGAGTCGACCCTAGTGAGTTAAATTCTGGGGTTGGCCACTACTTGGGCACGGCGCTACCAGGAGAGCGAGGCAACTTTGCCTTGGCTGGCCATCGCGCTACGAATGGTCAACCGTTTGCCAACTTTGATCGCCTGCAACGTGGAGATCGCATCTATGTACGCACATTTAACAATTGGTTTGTGTATGTGTTAGATAAAGACTTGAAAGTTAAGCCACGAGATGTTTGGGTCATAGATGAACAGCCTGGTCAGATATCCCGGCAGGTCGCGAGTAGCAACTTAATGTCATTGGTGACCTGCGATCCGCGGTGGGGTTCGGCTCGTAGATGGGTTTGGTGGGGGCACTTAGTGAAAACTTACTCAAGCAATGAAGTACCACCAGAAGTAGCCAACTTTGAAAACATCTCAAACTTTCCTTAAATTGAACGCCTTGCACATTGCCCCCGGAAGCGAATTAGTGCTGAACTTGTATGAGATGTGGGACCTCGTGAAACAATTCACAAGCACATCTAATAAGGTTTAGATATGACAAAACCAGTAGTTTTAATCGCCGAAGAACTCTCACCAGCCACCATTGGCGTCCTTGGCGACGCATTCGATATTCGCCATTGCAATGGTGCTGATCGTGCTGAATTGCTGCCTGCAATCGCCGAAGCTAATGCAATTTTGGTCCGTTCGGCAACCAAAGTAGACGCTGAAGCCATCGCAGCTGCCCCAAACCTAAAGGTCATTGCGCGCGCGGGTGTTGGGCTAGATAACGTTGACATTCCTGCGGCAACTGAGGCCAACGTTCTAGTGGTAAATGCTCCGACTAGCAACATTGTCTCTGCTGCTGAACTTGCGGTTGCACTGCTTCTTGCAAATGCTAGAAACGTTGTGCCAGCAAACATCACTTTGAAAGATGGTGAATGGAAGCGCGCCAAGTTTGGTGGAATCGAACTTCAAGATAAGACCATCGGCATCATCGGTATGGGCAAGATTGGCCTTCTAGTTGCCAAGCGCCTTGCTGGCTTCGATGTGAACTTTGTTGCTTACGATCCCTACGTAACTGTGGCACCAACTGGTGGCCCAGAAATCAAAATGGTTTCTCTGGATGAACTCCTGGCCCAGTCTGATTTCATCACTATCCACATTCCAAAGACGCCGGAGACCGTTGGCCTAATTGGCGTTGAAGCCTTAACAAAGGTCAAGCCATCAGTACGAATCATCAATGCTGCTCGCGGTGGCGTACTTGATGAGGCTGCACTTTACGATGCAATCGTCGAAGGTCGCGTAGCAGGCGCTGGACTTGATGTTTACGCATCAGAGCCTTGCACTGATTCGCCACTATTTGCTCTCGAGCAGGTAACAGCAACCCCACACCTTGGCGCATCAACTGAAGAAGCCCAAGAAAAGGCTGGTATCGCAGTTGCTGAATCAGTAGTTGCAGCATTTAGCGGTCAAGAAGTTCCTGGTGCTTTCAACGCTGACAAGGTCACACTAAGCATTTAATTTAAATAGCTAAGGCCCCTGCTGGATTTAGTTCCAACAGGGGCCTTAGCTTATGTCTAAAACTAAGCGTGAATCGGCGGGATAACTCCCATGCGACCCTTTTGAAAATCTTCCACGGCTTGCACAATCTCAGCATGAGTGTTCATCACGAATGGACCGTAATGTGCAACTGGCTCACCGATTGGTTTGCCACCTAGGACCAACACATCAAGTTTCTTGGCTGCCCCATGTTGCGCATCATCTGCTTGGAAAACGACAGTGTCTCCTGGACCTAGTAGAGCCAAAGTAGATTCAGGCATAGGTGCTTTCTCGACGCCGACAGTTCCTGAGCCATTGAGCACAAAGACCATTGCGTTGAAATCTGGTTCCCAAGGTAGGACAACTTTCGCACCTGGTTCAACAGTTATGTGTGCGTAGACAATTGGGGTGAAGGTGCTACCAGGTCCAACATGGCCGCCAAGGTCGCCTGCGATAAGTCGGATTACCGCGCCACCATCTGCCGAAGTGAGGAGCTTGACGCTTGAGGCTTCAATTCCTTGGTACTTGGGTGGATCCATCTTGTGTTCAGCTGGAAGGTTAACCCAGAGTTGAACTCCATGCATCATTCCACCGTTGCGTAGCAATTTCTCGCTGGGTTGTTCAATGTGCAAAATACCTGAACCAGCGGTCATCCATTGCGTTGAACCATCAGAAATCATGCCGCCGCCACCGGAAGTATCTTGGTGCTGCAATTGACCATCCATCATGTATGTGACAGTTTCAAATCCACGGTGTGGATGCCAAGGTGTGCCTTTGGCTTCTTCGGGAGCAACTTCAAACCCACCCATTTGATCGAGCAATAGGAAAGGATCAACGTCTTTCATACTCAAGCCCCCAGGGAATGGGCGACGCACCATGAACCCTTCGCCTTCGAAAGTAGTTTGCGCTTTAACTAATCGGGCGACGGGTCGAGCAATTGCTAGGGGATTGTCTACAACAATTCGTGGCAGAGCCAAAATGTTTTCGGGTTGTATTGCGGGCATGGTGACCTCCTGTAGCCAAGACAAGAATAACTCAGATTAGTTCAATTTTCAACTAATCTCGGCTGGGCAAAATAGCCTTAGTCAGCATTATCAAAAGGGGCAATTAGCCAGCGATGAAGTCGCCTTCGGCGTTCACAACTTCAACACCAAGGCCTTCAAGGTAAGCCACAGCTGCATCTAGGTCAGCAACTTCGCCACCAAAATCAACGATCATCCAGCCAAAGTGATTCTCAATAGCGGCACGACGAATACTCGGCACAACATTGAAATCTTTAACCACGTGATAAATCACAGGCTCGGTTACTTGCGCCTCGGGAAAGGTCAAACGTAAACGACGATGAATCATTTCTTACTCCTGGGTCCGTTGTGCGCGGTTCACTGCTGACACTACCGCCTTGAGGGAAGCAGTGACGATAGAGGAGTCAATTCCCACTCCCCAAAGGGTTCGTCCGCCAACGGCACATTCTAGATATGCAGCAGCCTGCGCATCGCCACCACTGCTCAGCGCGTGCTCGTGATAATCCAAAACTCGTGCGTCAACTCCAACTTGTGACATCGCATTGCAGAATGCGGCAATAGGACCATTGCCAACGCCAGCTACATCGATATCGCCGGAAGTCGTGTCATGCATTGCGACGCGCACCCGAGTATCGCCATCTACGTCACTGTCGACTGCAACAGTGCGCAATTTAAAGCGTCCCCATGGCGCCTTTGTACTTGGCAAGTATTCATCGGTGAAAATTTCCCACATTGCAGTCGGGCTAACTTCGCCACCTTGATCATCTGTGTGATGTTGAATGACTTGGCTAAATTCAATCTGCAATTTACGAGGAAGCTCAAGTTTGTGTTCGGTGCGCATGATGTATGCCACACCGCCCTTACCCGATTGTGAATTTACGCGGATGACTGCTTCGTAACTGCGTCCCACATCTTTCGGGTCAATCGGCAAGTAAGGAACAGCCCATGGCGCGTCATCAATTGAGATTCCCGCTGCATCCGCTTCACGTTGCATCACTGCTAGACCCTTATTGATTGCATCCTGATGTGAGCCTGAAAATGCTGTGAATACCAAGTCGCCACCGTAAGGATGGCGTTCTGGAACCGGCAACTGATTGCAATATTCAACCGTGCGACGGATTTCATCAATGTCACTGAAATTGATTTCTGGATCAATGCCTTGGCTGAACAAGTTCATGCCAAGTGTTACTAGACAAACATTTCCGGTGCGCTCGCCATTGCCGAAAAGACATCCCTCAATACGGTCAGCGCCAGCCAAATATCCCAACTCAGCAGCAGCAACACCAGTGCCTCGATCATTGTGTGGATGCAATGAGATCACAATTGAGTCGCGGTACTTCAATTTGCGATGCATATATTCAATGCTGTCTGCATAAACATTTGGCGTCGCCATTTCAACTGTGGCAGGCAAGTTGATGATTACCTTGTGTTCAGGTGTTGGCTTCCAAACATCGTTGACTGCGTCGCAAACTTCAATTGCATAATCAAGTTCCGTGCCAGTGAAGGATTCAGGTGAGTATTCGAAATAGACATCAGTACCCACCGCTTGTTCAGCAAACTTCAAACAAAGTTCGGCGCCGCGCACAGCGATTTCTTTAATGCCGTTTTTATCCAAATCAAATACAACTTTGCGTTGCAAGGTGGAAGTTGAGTTGTAAAGGTGAACAATCGCTGTTGGTGCACCCTCGATCGCCTCAAATGTGCGTTCTATCAGATGCTCACGCGCCTGAGTCAAAACCTGGATGACGACATCATCTGGAATTAGGTTCTCGTCGATAAGCATTCGCACAAAATCAAAATCCAGCTGACTTGCTGATGGAAAACCAACTTCAATTTCTTTGTAGCCCATAGCCACCAGCAACTCGAACATTCGTCGTTTGCGATCGGGGGTCATCGGATCAATAAGCGCCTGATTGCCATCACGCAAATCAACTGCACACCAACGCGGGGCTTTGTCTATCTGCTTGGCAGGCCATGTTCTATCAGGCAAATCAATTGGAGCGAAGGGTTGGTAACGCTCAAAAGGCATATTCGAGGGCTTTTGTTTGGTGCGGTCTTCGTATGAGTTGCTCATTGCGTTCTCCGAAAGTCTGTGAATGTAGCGAGGTTTGGCTCGGGATCCGGCGTGCGAAATACTCCGCGACGAGTGGACCGGTTAGGCCTCGTCGCGGGTTCCAAGGAGCAGGCTCGCATACATTGCTTTCACCTTATCAGCGATTTCGACCCATGATGAAGTCGCTTATGGGCACCTTGTATTTGTCTCAAGGCGCAAGATGTGAGTTTTCCGTAATACAGATTCGCCCGATACCCTTAGAAGCATGGCTAGCAACATAACTTTGGCAGTAATTCCAGGCGACGGTATCGGTACTGAGGTAGTAGCTGAAGGGCTCAAAGTCCTTCGCGCAATCGCCCCCAGTGTGGGCCTCACCATCAGCACAACCGAGTATGACTTGGGCGCTCGTCGTTACAACGCTACTGGCGAAACATTGCCAGACAGTGTGGTTGCCGAACTAAAGGGTCACGAAGCCATCTTGTTAGGTGCCATTGGCGATCCTTCTGTCGCTCCAGGGATCCTCGAGCGCGGTGTTCTTCTGCCATTACGTTTCCAGCTGGATCACCATGTAAATCTTCGCCCAGTCAAACTCTTCGAAGGCGTGGCATCTCCGCTTGCCGGCAAAACCAGCAAGGACATTGATTTTGTAGTTTGCCGCGAAGGAACAGAAGGACCATACGTCGGTGCTGGCGGTTTCTTGCGTAAGGGAACGGCGCATGAAGTTGCTACTGAGGTAAGCATTAACACCCGTTTCGGAGCAGAACGAATCATTCGTGACGCGTTTGATCGCGCAACACGGCGCCGCGGCAAGGTAACTCTTGTGCATAAAACGAATGTGTTGGTTTATGCAGGCGATGTCTGGCAGCGTGCTTTCAATGATGTAGCCGCAGAATACCCAGCAATCGAAACTGATTACTGCCATGTTGATGCAGCTAGCATGTTCTTCTTAACTCAGCCAGAACGTTTCGATGTTGTAGTCACGGACAACCTATTTGGCGACATCATCACTGACATCGGCGCCGCAATTGCAGGAGGCATTGGTCTGGCCGCTAGCGGAAACATCGACCCTAGCCGTAATAATCCGAGTATGTTTGAGCCGGTCCATGGCAGCGCTCCTGACATTGCGGGTCAAGGTAAGGCAGATCCAACTGCCACCATCTTGAGTGTTTCCATGATGCTTGATCACTTAGGTCTAACCGAGGCAGCCAAGGGCGTAGAGCAAGCGGTTGCCCATGATTTGTTGACTCGCACTGGAACTCGAAGCACCAGTGAAATTGGCGATGCGATAGCGACTGCGGTCGCAGGCTAGGCAGTAGTAGCGTTCTCCTATGAGTGAATTTGTACACACGAATCTCAATGTTTCTGCCGCGCAGGTAGTCGCATCGGGTTCCACGCTGTACCCCCAGAGCGATCGTGTAAGTAGCGGGTCAGAAATTTTGCTTGAGCCGAACAAATTTCCATTGGCAGTTGCTGACCGCGATGTCATTTTGGCTGAACCAGGATTCGGTAAATATTTCACTGACAATGTGATCCAAGCCATCTGGAAAAAGGACGAAGGTTGGCAACAAGCAAGATTGGTAGCCAGTGACCTTAGTGCTGGTGGTCTTGGAATCAACGCACTTCATTATGGCCAATCAATTTTCGAGGGTCTTAAGGCCTATCGTCATGCAGATGGCGGCGTTTACACATTCCGCCCGGAAGCAAATGCTTTGCGCTTTCAGCGCTCAGCTCATCGTCTTGCCCTGCCGCCGGTACCAACCGATTTGTTTATCGGAGCGATTGAGGCTCTGGTGCAACAGGATCAAAATTGGGTTTCTGGCGATCCCGAAAAATCTCTTTACCTACGCCCATTGGAATTTGGGTCAGAGAATGCTTTAGGTGTGCGCCCATCCCTTGAGGTGACTTTCATTCTTATGGCTTCACCAGTTGGGGCATATTTCCCCAAGGGTGTTAAACCAGTTTCAGTTTGGATCTCTGATGACTACGTTCGCGCTGCACCTGGTGGCACTGGCGAGGCAAAATGTGCCGGCAACTATGCGGCTAGTTTGGTGGCTCAGGCCGAGGCTACTGAACATGGTTGCGATCAAGTTGTTTGGATTGATGCGATCGAACGTAGGTACGTTGAAGAAATGGGTGGCATGAACCTATTTTTTGTTTATGGCACTGGTGAGGATGCTCGACTGATGACGCCTGAACTAACGGGGACATTGTTGCCGGGTGTCACTCGCGACTCAGTTCTAACTTTGGCGCACGATCTTGGTTATCCAGTTCAAGAGGGCCGAATAACGGTTCAAGAGTGGCGTGAGGGTTGCGCATCTGGTGAAATTTCTGAGGTCTTTGCCTGCGGGACGGCTGCAGTAATTACACCAGTCGGGCGAATCGATAGTAAGAGCAGTGGATCATGGATTGTTGCTGATGGTGAACCAGGCGAAGTCACGATGAAATTGCGCCAAGCTCTTGTGAACATTCAGACAGGTCAGGCACCTGATTTGCATAACTGGCTTCATCGATTGGTTTAATGATGACTTCTCAAATCGACGATACTTTCCATGTCTATGACACAACACTTCGTGATGGTGCTCAGCGTGAGGGCATCACTTATTCAGTCGAAGACAAACTAACTGTTACGAAGTTGCTTGATGAATTTGGTGTTGGCTTTATCGAAGGTGGCTGGCCCGGTGCGCTTCCTAAGGACACCGAGTTTTTTGCTCGAATGGCAGCAGGTGAAGTAGTTCTTGAAAATGCCAAACTTGTCGCCTTTGGCTCAACTCGCAAGGCTGGGGTAGCAGTTGAAGATGACCAACAGGTCAAAGCTTTGCTTGATTCGCAAGCACCTGTCATCACATTGGTAGCCAAAAGTGATGTTTGGCATGTTGAACAGGCTTTGAAAACGACTTTGGATGAGAACATTTCGATGATCTCCGACACGGTCGCGTATTTAGTGCAACATGGTCGTCGGGTTTTCATCGACTGTGAACATTTCTTTGATGGCTACAAGCATGATTCTGATTACGGAGTCCGAGTAATTCGCGCAGCCGTAGATGCAGGAGCTGATGTTGCTGTTTTATGCGACACCAATGGCGGCATGCTTCCTTCTGGAATCGCGGCAATCGTTGCTGATGTTTCAAGTCGCACGCAGGCAAGAATCGGAATTCATTGCCAAGATGACACCGGATGTGCGATTGCCAACACAATGGCTGCCGTCGAAGCCGGAGCTACTCATGTGCAATGCACTGCCAATGGTTATGGCGAGCGCACCGGGAATGCAGATCTCTTTTCGGTCGTGGCAAACATTGAATTGAAGATGGGTAAGCAAGTGTTACCTGAGGGTTCACTCCAAGACATGGTGCGTGTTTCGCATGCAATTGCCGAGATTGCCAATCTGCCGCCAAATACCCATCAGCCATATGTAGGTGTTTCATCCTTTGCGCATAAGGCAGGACTTCATGCCAGCGCGCTGAAAGTTAACAGTGAGTTGTATAACCACATTGAGGCAGAGCTCGTCGGAAATGACATGCGTATCCTCGTTACTGAAATGGCTGGCCGAGCATCAGTTGAACTCAAGGGTAAGGAACTCGGCTATGACCTATCTAAAGAACCTGAAGCCATTACAAAAGTTGTTGAACAAGTAAAACGACTTGAGTCACAAGGTTGGTCATTCGAGGCAGCAGATGCTTCATTTGAACTTTTGTTGCGCAATGCACTAGGTGCCAATGAACTGCGTAAGTTTGTGTGTAAGTCATGGCGCACTGTCGTAGAGCAGTTGGCCGATGGGAGTGTATCGAGCGAAGCCACGGTGCATCTGATAGTTGACGAAGAAGAAATTGTCGCAACTGGTGTTGGTAATGGACCCGTCAATGCGCTTGATAATGCTTTGCGCAAGGCCTTGATTTCTAAGTTCCCACAACTAGAAACTCTTGAGCTTGTTGACTACAAGGTTCGAATACTTGATGGGGGCCAGGGCACTGGCGCAGTGACTAGAGTCCTAATTGAAACCGCAGAAGGTGCGCGTCGTTGGGATACAGTCGGTGTCCATGAAAATGTCATTGCCGCGTCTTGGCTTGCACTTGAAGATGCACTGCTTTATGGATTGCTAGAACACTAGGTAATCGTCAAGGGTATTTCTTGTCTTCATGTGGAATTCTATGTTCAGGCTTGGTGGCGAAATTAAGAATTAGGCACACTATTCTTAAGACATGCGTATTGCCCGAGTTTCAGTTCCAGACATTGAAGGTCCAGTCTTCGGAATTGTTGATGGCAATCAAATAAGTCTGCTTGTTGGTCATCCATTTCATGATTTAGTTCCGGCAGGCGCGGTGTTGAACCTAGACGATGTGAAGCTTTTAGCTCCAGTATTACCAAGCAAAGTGATTTGCATCGGTAAAAATTATGCGGATCATGCTGCAGAAATGGGTACGACGCCGCCTGAAGAGCCAGTGATTTTCATTAAGCCAACAACTTCTGTCATTGGCGATGGCCAGGCAATTGTGCTGCCACCCCAATCGACTGAGGTGCACCACGAATCGGAGTTAGCCATTGTCATCGGCCATCTCTGCAGAAATGTCACAGTCGAGCGCGCTCACGAAGTTATTTTGGGTTACACCTGCGCTAACGATGTAACTGCACGCGATCTACAAGAGCGTGATGGGCAATGGACTCGCGCAAAGAGCTTTGATACTTTTTGCCCGATTGGTCCTTGGATTGAAACAGAACTGGATCCTTCAAATTTAGATATTTCTTGTGAAGTTGATGATGAAGAGCGTCAACATGCGAACACGAGCGATTTAATTTTTAGCGTTTCTGAAATTGTTGCCTTCGTGTCCTCCGTAATGACTTTGTTGCCGGGCGATGTGATTTTGACTGGTACCCCTAGTGGTGTCGCGTCAATCAAGGATGGCGAAACTGTGAATGTCTCAATCGAAGGGATTGGCACATTGTCCAATCCCGTAGTCTCGCGTTAAGCACTAGGAGAATCGTGTCGCAAGTACGAGTTCGTTTCTGTCCATCACCAACTGGCAATCCTCATGTTGGTATGGTGCGCACAGCTCTTTTCAACTGGGCCTTCGCCCGCCACATGGGTGGCAAATTTGTATTTCGCATTGAAGACACTGATACGGCTCGCGATAGCGAAGAGTCCTACAACGACCTTTTAGATTCCTTGCGCTGGTTAGGAATGGACTGGGACGAAGGCCCCGAAATTGGCGGACCTCATGGTCCATATCGCCAGTCGCAACGCATGGACATTTATGCCGAAGTCGCAGCAAAGTTATTAGAGACTGGCCATGCTTACAAGTGCTACTGCTCGCAAGAAGAACTAGAAGAACGTCGTGAAGTAGCTCGAGCAGCTGGCAAGACCCCGGGCTACGATCGTGC
Organism: uncultured Actinomycetes bacterium; assembly: GCA_903907835.1. GTDB lineage: Bacteria > Actinomycetota > Actinomycetes > S36-B12 > UBA5976 > UBA5976. The sequence continues at coordinate 16,771 of CAIVPQ010000199.1, read as the reverse complement.
ATGCCGTGATCTAAGTGAGTCACAAATCGCGGAATATGTTGCGCAATCGCGTGCGGCAGTAGTTCGATTCCGGATGCCTGATACTGATTTCACTTGGGTTGATTTAGTGCGTGGGGAAGTCACCTTTGCTAATGAACATGTGCCCGACTATGTCATAGTGCGTGCAACAGGTGAGCCGCTTTACACCTTGGTAAATCCAGTTGACGATGTTTTGATGGAAATTACGCATGTATTGCGTGGCGAAGATTTGCTAAGCAGTACTCCGCGCCAACTTGCTCTGTATGACGCGCTAAAAGAAATTGGCATCGCAAAAGGTGAACGTCCGCTATACGGTCACTTGCCTTATGTCATGGGTGAGGGTAACAAGAAACTATCTAAGCGCGATCCAGAATCTCGACTATTGATGTATCGCGAAGAAGGTTACTTACCCGAGGGACTTCTTAATTATCTCGCGCTACTTGGTTGGTCATTTGGCGAAGATCGCGAATTCTTCTCTAAAGAAGAGATGGCAAGCGTCTTTGATATTTCCCGAGTTAACGCTAATCCAGCACGTTTTGATCTAAAAAAATGCACGGCAATAAATGGCGAGTGGATTAGGCACATTGCTGTTGAAGATTTAGCGATTCGCCTAGTCCCATTTCTCAAGGAAGATGGCGTTTTCACCAACGATCCCACTTCCGAGCAGATGCAAAAGTTGTTGGCTGCAGTTCCACATGTTCAAGAACGCATGGAAACTTTGCGTCAAGGAATCGGCATGCTTGGATTCCTTTTTTATGGAGATGTTGGTAGTCCTGAGTTTGCTATTGAACCAAGTGAAGCTGAAAAAGTGTTAACGCCAGATGCACTGCCCGTGCTAGTAGCTGCGCATGAGGCATTGAGCGATCTTGCTGAATGGAGCACTGAGTCAATTGAAGATGCTTTGCGAGTTGCTTTGATTGAAAACATGGAGCTAAAACCAAAACTTGCCTTTGGTCCAGTTCGAGTGGCCGTAACAGGTCGACGAGTCTCGCCACCGCTTTTTGAATCACTAGAAATTTTGGGACAAGAGCGTTCGTTAGCGAGAATTTTGGCAGCCACAAAGTAGGCATTTCGCGCAATTGCGATTGCTGGGCTAGACTTCATAAGTCGAAATGCCATGGGGTATGGGGTAATTGGCAGCCCAACTGATTCTGGTTCAGTTAGTCTTGGTTCGAGTCCAGGTACCCCAGCAATAAAGGGGTGCTCGTAACTTCTTTAGCTAGGGCCCCGTTGTGTAGTGGCCTAGCACGCCGCCCTCTCAAGGCGGTAGCGCGGGTTCGAATCCCGTCGGGGCTACAAAAGGAGAAATCCGCCGCAAGGCGGATTTTTTTTGCCCGGATCCGCCAAATTATTGCGTGCGTGCTTTAAGCAACTCGGTGATACGAGCAGCCGCAGTGGCCACTGACTGACCATGTAGGCGACCAGGTGTGCGAGTAAGCCGCTCTATCGGACCGCTAATCGAGACAGCAGCAATTACTTTGCCGCCGCTTCCGCGGATAGGTGCGGACACTGAGGCCACTCCAGTTTCGCGTTCACCGATGGACTGGGCCCAGCCTCGACGGCGAATACCAGAAAGATCTGTTGCGGTAAATCTTGCACCTTGCAAACCACGATGCAAACGATCTGGCTCCTCCCATGCCAGCAAGATTTGTGCAGCAGATCCGGCATGCATGGTCATCGCTGCTCCAACGGGCACGGTATCGCGAAGTCCAGTCATGCGTTCAGCCGCAGCCACACATATACGTTGGTCACCTTGACGCCGATATAGTTGTGCACTTTCTTTTGTGGCATCGCGCAAGGCAATCAGGATCGGCGTAGCTACAACTAGTAACTTGTCTTCTCCCGCAGCCACAGCAAGTTCACTAAGTCGGGTACCCAACACAAATCGCCCAGAAAGGTCGCGACCTACTAGCCGGTGATGTTCTAGAGCGGTGGCTAACCGGTGTGCAGTCGGTCGCGCCAAACCGGTGGCAGCGACTAATCCAGCCAGTGTCAGCGGGCCTGATTCCAGTGCGTCCAGTATGTGGGCAGCTTTGTCCAGAACTCCGACACCGCTATTAGTATTGTCCATGTACTGATATTGCAATCTCGCATAGTGAGATGTCAAGGTCAGAGCTCTAAATCCCAGAGCTTTAAAGCAGGAGGCGCAAATGGCACGCACATTAGCCGAGAAAGTATGGAGCGACCATGTTGTTCGCCATGCTGAAGGCGAACCAGATTTGTTGTTCATTGACTTGCACTTAGTGCACGAAGTCACGAGCGCCCAGGCATTCGATGGCCTGCGCGAAACACAACGTATAGTTCGCCGACCCGACCTAACTCTGGCAACCGAAGATCACAATGTGCCTACCATCGACATTGATAAGCCAATCGCGGATCCAATTAGTCGCGCGCAGGTTGATGCGCTGCGCAACAACTGTGCCGAATTTGGTGTGCCGATTTATTCACTTGGAAATGCAGAGCAGGGCATCGTCCATGTTGTGGGTCCACAATTGGGTCTAACTCAGCCAGGTATGACGGTTGTCTGCGGTGACTCACACACTTCAACGCATGGTGCATTTGGGGCACTCGCATTTGGAATTGGTACAAGCGAAGTTGAGCATGTTCTGGCAACTCAGACATTGCCACTCAAGCCTTTCAAGACCATGGCAATCACCGTAAATGGTGCACTGCCTGAAGGTGTGACAGCAAAGGATCTAATCTTGGCTGTTATCACCAAAATCGGAACCGGTGGTGGCCAAGGCTACGTCCTGGAATACCGTGGTGAAGCAATCCGCGCACTATCGATGGAAGCTCGGATGACCATCTGCAACATGAGTATTGAAGCAGGCGCTCGCGCCGGCATGATTGCTCCAGATGAAACAACCTTTGATTATCTAAACGGTCGCGATCATGCGCCTAAGGGTGCCGATTGGGATGCGGCAGTTGCATACTGGCGAACGCTGCCATCTGATGCAGATGCCAAGTTTGATGCTGAAGTTGTCATTGATGCCAGCGAACTGAGCCCATTTGTGACCTGGGGAACTAATCCGGGACAAGGCGCACCACTTAGCGATGTTGTACCGACTCCAGAAGATTTTGCTGATCCAGCAGCTCGTGAAGCAGCAACAAAAGCCCTTGCCTACATGGGGTTAACCGCAGGAACACCGTTGAAGAGTATTGCAGTCGACACAGTGTTCTTGGGCTCATGCACCAACGGTCGAATCGAAGACCTCCGAGCTGCTGCAGATATCGTTCGTGGTCGCAAAGTGGCTGACGGTGTTCGTTTCATGGTTGTGCCAGGTTCTGTGCGAGTACGCCTCGAAGCAATGGCCGAGGGACTGGACAAGGTCTTCCTTGAAGCAGGTGCCGAATGGCGCGAGGCGGGCTGCTCAATGTGCTTGGCAATGAATCCTGACAAATTGATTCCTGGAGAGCGAAGTGCGTCCACTTCAAACCGAAATTTTGAAGGCCGACAAGGACCAGGTGGGCGTACCCATCTTGTGTCCCCACAGGTTGCTGCAGCAACAGCAATTCGCGGAACACTTTCTGCCCCCGCCGACCTAATCACGAATGCGAGTTAGTCATGGAAAAATTCACAGTTCATACAGGTAAGGCTGCGCCACTGCGTGCAAGCAATGTCGATACTGATCAGATCATTCCTGCCGAGTACCTAAAGCGCATTACTCGTCACGGCTTTGAAGATGCCTTGTTTGCTGCTTGGCGCAAAGATCCCGAGTTCATTTTGAATCAACCGCAGACACAAGGTGTGACGATCTTGGTTGCTGGTCCCGACTTCGGCACCGGCTCAAGTCGTGAGCACGCAGTTTGGGCTTTGATGGATTACGGATTCAAGGTAATCATTTCGTCACGATACGCCGATATTTTTCGCGGCAACTCCGGTAAGCAAGGGCTTTTGACCGCAGTGGTTGATCAAGAAGTTGTCGAGGCTCTTTGGCAAATAATCGAAGAGGCACCAGAAACTCAAGTAAAAGTTGATCTGGAAGCACGCACTGTCAACGCAGGCGAACTCACCGCATCTTTCGAAGTAGATGATTATGTTCGCTGGCGCCTAATTGAAGGTTTGGATGATATTGGGCTAACAATGCGCCACGTTGAAACCATTAATTCCTTTGAAGCCGCACGACCAACTTTTAAGCCGGTAACTCGCTAAAAACGCCAAAATCTGGCAAAAACGCTAAATATAAGCACTTTTCTTCTAGATTTTCGGCGTGTCTTTGGGAAAACCCTTGATTTGTATGCCAAAGTCAGGGTTGAGCCGGGCGGGGAAGCCCGGAACAACTCAGGTAAATGGTCACCGGATCACTTACTATCCAAATCGCCAGCTCTCGACCGTGAGGGTTGGTAAACACATGGAGGATTTACATGAACAAGGCAGAATTAATTGATGCAGTTGCTGGATCTGTTGAAGGTCTAAGCAAGAAAGATGCAACTACAGCAGTAGAAGCAGTTCTAGACACGGTAAAGAAGGCTGTTGCAGCTGGTGACAAGGTTTCACTAAGTGGCTTCGGAATCTTCGAGAAGTCCGAGCGTTCAGCCCGCACTGGCCGCAACCCACAGACAGGTGCTGCAGTTCAGATTGCTGCAACATCAGTTCCTAAGTTCCGCGCAGGCGCAGAATTCAAGAAGATCGTTTCAGGCAAGTAATCTCGTTCTCGATGATCGGGCTCAACAGGGTAACCTTTGAGCCCGATCATCTTTTTATGTCAGGAACCAAAAAATGAGCAAGGTAGCAGCGCAATCACCCAGGGGTGGTTGGTATCGAGTACTCGAGGGAGTATTGCGTCCCCCGTTGCAGGCCTTAACCAAGCGTGATTGGCGCGGCGGCGAAAACCTACAGATTCCAGGTGGAGTCGTCTTGGCGATGAATCACTTGTCTTGGTTTGACCCATTAGCAGCGGCGCATTTTTGTAACGACAATGGTCGTCCAGTTCGCTTTCTGGCTAAAGCAGAAATTTTTAAAGTCCCTGTTTTTGGCGCCATCCTAAAAGGTGCTGGTCAGATTCCAGTCAGTCGTGGCACTGCCGATGCTACTTCCTCGCTACATGCGGCCATCAAGGCTGTTGAAGGTGGCGAATGTGTAGTTATTTACCCTGAGGGAACACTTACGCGTGACCAACAGCTTTGGCCCATGACTGCCAAAACTGGGGTGGCCCGAATAGCTCTTACAACTGGATGTCCAGTAATCCCGGCTGCGCAATGGGGTCCCCAAGATATCCTTGGTCTGCATTCGAAATTCCCAAAGTTTTTTCCACGCAAAACTATGAAAATCTGGGCTGGCCCGCCTGTTGACCTTGAGGATCTGCGTAATCAGCCAATCACCGCTACTGTCCTGCGCGAAGCAACTGAGCGAATTATGCGAGCAATTACCGAAATCTTGGCTGAACAGCGCCAAGAACCAATCCCAACTCAGCCACTTGATCGCAGAATTGCACTGGCAAAAAATCCTATTGAGAAAAAATCCACAAAAGACAAAGGATCCGAAAGCTAATGCGCGTAGCAGTTATGGGTGCTGGTTCATGGGGAACAGTGTTCTCCATGGTTTTGGCGGATGCTGGTTGCGATGTGTCGTTATGGACTCGCACTCGTGCGGTAGCCGATGAGATAAATACCCAACACACAAACTCTGAATATCATCCTGGACTGGTTTTGCCTCAATCGGTAGTTGCAACCACCAATCCGGTTTCCGCGCTTGGCGATGCCGACTTAGTGGTGTTAGCGATCCCAGCTCAAACATTGCGTAGCACTTTGGCCGCCTGGACAATTTCAATTCCAGAATCTGCAACTTTAGTTTCGCTTATCAAGGGAGTCGAACTCGGAACCGCCGAACGCATGAGTGAAGTAATTGCTGGAGTAGCTGGAGTACATATCGATCGAGTGGCGGTTGTATCCGGACCGAACTTGGCTCACGAAATTGCCTTGCGAGAGCCGGCTGCAACAACGGTTGCCTGTAGCGATGAACCTGCTGCCCTGCGTATTCAAGAGGCGTGCACAACGGATTATTTTCGCCCGTACTACACAACCGATGTCCTAGGCGTCGAACTAGCTGGTGCTGTAAAAAATGTGATTGCCTTAGCCAACGGCATGGCTGTTGGTCTTGGGTACGGCGAAAACTCTCAAGCCGCCCTAATTACGAGAGGTCTAGCCGAAATGACCCGACTGGGCGTAGCACTCGGAGCCAACCCATTAACGTTCGCAGGACTTGCTGGAGTGGGCGACTTAGTAGCGACCTGCAAATCACCACTTTCCCGTAACCGTACTTTTGGTGTTGCCCTCGGTGAAGGAAAGAGTGTTGCTGAAGCCCAAGCCCAAATCAGAACAACTTCAGAAGGTGTCAAGAGTTGTCGCTCCATTCTTGATTTAGCAAATCGCCACGGTGTTGAAATGCCGATTACTGAGCAAGTAACCAAGGTAATCCACGAGGGTAAAAGTCCGGCTAAGGTATTGCAATCTTTCATGGCACGTTCGACTCGCGCTGAAGAGGGTCAAGACTAAAAGATTGTCGAGTGAGCCAAAGCTAACTCTGAAAAAACTAAGGTCCTTCGTACTTTAGATTCTTGACTTTGGTTTGTGTCTGCCATGTCCGGGCCGAGAGAACCGCGGAAATGCGCTGCTTGGAACAAAAAGCGAAATGAAGAGCACAAGCATTAGCCCCATAAACAGCATGATTTGATTTCGGCTCAACTCGACAAATGGCAACTTGGAGGTGGGCAGTTGTCCAAGAACCAATGGGACTTCGTTCGACTTGATGTTTAGGGTCCAAGGATCCTTAACTTGATTCGCATCCCCTTTTGTTTCCACGCTTACCTGTTTGCCTGCGATGTCGACATTAATAAGTCGATGGACATATTGACTGCCGTCCTTATCAACATTAGGTAACACGACAATCTGCCCCTGGCGAAGCTCAGTCTTTGCATAAGGTTTAACAAGCAGGACATCTCCACGGTGAAATGCCGGTGCCATACTGTCCGACAAGACTCGAGTGAAGTGAATTTGATTCTTTACAACTAGCACTGCTGCAACTACCGATCCAATAGCCACAATCCAGAGCAAAGTGGTGTTAAAGCCATGCCAGAAATCTTTTGCTCTTGTGCGTTTGTGAGTTGATGGCTCAGTAGTGATGGGCGAAATTGTCATGGCGGGGGAAGCCTTCCTGAGGTTTATGAGTTAGTTGTTGTAGCTGTTCGTATTTGTGAGCGATTGATCTTCATGTTGATTGTGGTTGTCCAGGCAACCCTGTTTTCTTTCGTTAACCGAAGCCGGAGTGATAGGCGCGCTAAGGGCGCCAAACTAAAATTTGAAGTGAGAGTCCCATTGGACCTTGTTCCGATGACACTGGTTGATCCAGAGCACTTATCGGTATCTTTGTTCCAAACGCCGGATGTGCATGCAGTAAAAGTTATTGATGGGTCATTTTTTCTCGAACCTTCAGAATCTTTGGTGTCAATCGAATAGCTTTGGCCACTAATCAACTGTGACCCCGTGTTAACAACTTCGAGGTAAGCGATTTGTTGATTTTGGGAAGTGGCCCAAGAAATTACAAAAGGAGTTTTAGCTGGGGTTGCCGATGGGGAAGCAAGCACCGCTCCCCACTTTAAGACTGAGACCGATGTTGATCCTTTTGCGCTGGCCTTTGCATTCGCATAAACATAGCCGTCTACTACAAGAGCGGCTGCTAGAAAGAATGAACCGACTAGGAATAACAGAGTGACTCGCAAGCCTATTCTTGTCATTTTCATCTCCCATATTTTTGCCACTCCTTGAATCCGTGTTGTGGGGTGCGCCATCAACTGATGAGCGCACCCCACAACAGGAGGTATTAACTTTGTTTATTAACTATTTGTTGTCGCAACAGTGCGTTGCGCTTCAAAGAAAAGGTAGTCGAGATCTACCGAACCACCTTGAACTGTTACAGCAGGAACAACGCCATCAACAGTCGTTTCATCCTGATCTGGAAGTTTGATCTGAATCTGTAGTGGCAGATCAGCTAATGAAGCCAAGGTTGTGGTGTTTGCAAATGATTGAGCAGTACCAAACGTTGATAATGGTGCTGCCGCAATCTCAGTGTTGGTCGTTCCGCTGCAGACGCCGGTGGCTGCAGTCCATGTTCCAGTGCAGGAGTTCACAGTGACCGTAATGGCTTTGTTTGTGGCTGGAGCTGTTCCGTTGGTGATCAATGTCGCGGTGCCTGTTGAAGTGATTCTCAATGAGAAACTCTTCGCACTAAGAGTTCCACCATTGGTTAGCGTGACATAACGGTTAACGGTATCGCCAGGAGCCAAATTGGATACTGCCTGACTAAAACCAGCACCCTTATTCGTCGAAGTTAGTTTTAGCGTCCCTGCATCTACTGAATTACTGGCTGATGCAGTCGCATTAAGACCTGCAAATGCTCCAACGCCAGCAACAGTCATCAGAGAAGCACCGATTGCACCGATTAGGGCTAAGCGAATGCCGCCACCACGTTTTGAATCTTGATTCATTGTTATTGCTCCTATTTTCTGTCGCGCGAATCGCGACTTGAAATTCATTCAACGTCTTTGAGGTTGCGTTTACTGCACAAGAACCTTGCATCAGGTTTACATTTTTTTATTTAGAGTTCAGGCATGTTGGCTAGGTAGTTGAAAATCTAGATGAGGGGTTAGTTCTTGATACATGGATCGTGAAATTTACTATGCCGATTAACGCTTTGTTCTTTTCGAATATCTCGTTGTGTTTTTAACTTTGCTAAATCTGGATAAAAGTTGAAAAAGATTTTGTTAGCCTCAAAATTATGGTCGCTGTCACACTTGTTGTTAATGAAGATGCCCAGCTTCGCGCTCTCATTTGTGAGAGTTTGCGCTCTAGTGGTTACTGTGTAGTGCAAGCCAGTAGCGGATTTGAAGCACTCCAGGCTTATCACGCCCATCATCCAGATTTAGTAATCACTTCATTTAAAACTGGCGACATGGATGGGCTCGAACTTTGTCGCAGGCTTAAATCATTCGGTAACGTTCTAGTTCTTTTCCTCACTTCGCATTCTGCCGAAATGGAGCAACTCTTGGGATTCGCAGCAGGCGCTGATGAATATATGTTGAAACCGTTCTATCCAAAGGTGCTTGTCGCAAGGGTCCAATCAATGCTTAGGCGCAGTATCGGAAACCCGCTAACACAAACACTAATGACGGTTGGACCCCTATCTATGGATACCGAAGCTCGAACGGCAGTCTTTGAAGGCACCGAAGTTAGTTTGACCCGAATTGAATTCGATCTGTTGGCCGCTCTGATGGAAAGTCCGCGACGAGTAGTCCCAAAGCATGAGTTAATCGAAAATGTTTGGGGTTCATGGCAGGGAGATGGCCACACTGTTGAATCACATTTGTCAAGATTGCGCGCCAAGGTAAAAAGCGCTGGTGGTCCAAGTGTTGGAGTAGCAGTCCGTGGTGTTGGTTACAAACTTGGTTTAGAAGATTCATTCTCCTTAGAGGCTGTTGTCGCGCGTTAAATACTAAATCCTCAGGCAGTCTCTAAAGCTTGAGCCAAGTCTCGCCAAAGATCCTCAACATTTTCAATCCCCACTGCAAGGCGAATCAAGGATTCGGGAACATCTTTGTTTTCATTTGGCCATCGACGGCGACGCTCAATTAATGTCTCAACACCACCTAAGGATGTAGCGTAAGTCATCAAAGCTACAGCCCCACAAACATTTTCTGCACCTTGAGCGCCACCTGTTACTTCGAAAGACATCACAGTCCCCGGGCCATCGGTTTGCGTATCGTGAATGTGTGCATTGGGGTGACTAGATAAACCTGGATAGTGAACTGCGGTAACGCTCGGGTGTTCCAGCAACCTATTAGCGATTATTTTGGCGTTCTCTTCCGCGCGATCTACTCGCACAGCCAAGGTTCTTATTCCTCGTATCGCCAAAAATGCATCGAATGGGCTTGGCGCAGCTCCCATAAGAATCCGACGTTCAATGAAAATTCTCGCTAATTCTGGTTCATTAGTGACTAGGGATCCAAGTAGCGCATCTGAATGTCCGGCCAAACCCTTTGTAACACTGTGCATCACAACATGCGCCCCAAGTTCAAGTGGCCTTTGTCGGGCAGGTGTCATGAAGGTGCTATCGATGACCAGATATGCACCAACATCTCTCGCCACATGCGCAGCTGCACGAATGTCGCAAATTTCCATCAACGGATTAGTAGGGGATTCGAGCCAGACCCAATGTGCGGGAGTACCTTCACCGCGAATCGCAGTTTCAATCTCGGTTGCGTTAGTGACATCAACAAGGCGCACGATAAGGCGACCTGCTTCTTGCAATTCTTTGAGTCGCATTGCAACCCCGGTGTACGAATGCGAACTTGCCACGATGACTCCACCAACCGGCACTAAATCGATAATTGCATTGGCCGCAGCCATCCCACTTGAGTAGACAGTTGCGATGCCACTGTCTAATGCACCTAAAAGGTCTTCGAGGTAACTTGTCGTTTCATTCCATTCGCGCTGATACCCAGCAGGACCGCCTGCGTGCAAAGTTGTGGATGCAAAGATCGGCGGGTTCACGGGTCCATCTGGACTAGGTGATGGGCGACCTGCCTGAACAGCAACAGTATCCAGATTCAAGGTTTCATTGGCTGGCGGATTCACGTTATTAGACATAAGAACACAGTACTGCCACAACAAAGTGCAGTCAGTGGACTAGCGTTATCTCTATGTCAGAACGTATACGGGTTGCCGTAATCTTTGGTGGTCGCAGTAGCGAGCATGAAATTTCATGCATTTCTGCCGGTAGCGTGCTTCGAGCGATTGATCGGGATAAGTATGAAGTGATTCCAATCGGAATTACTCGCGAAGGTAAATGGGTTTTAGAGCAAGATGCTCCGCAGCGACTTGTTGCAGTTGAAGGTGTCTTCCCGCAGGTGGATTCAACCAATCAAGCGATTTTATTTACCCCCGATCCAAGTGCGACACATCTTGTCGTCCAGGCTGAAGTGCCCCAACTTTTAAGTCAAGTCGATGTTGTCTTTCCAGTTCTCCACGGACCGTGGGGTGAAGATGGCACAATCCAAGGCCTCTTAGAGTTGGCAGCTATTCCATATGTTGGCTCAGGGGTTTTTGCATCCGCTGCTGCGATGGACAAGGCACACTTAAAGGCCCTGATGGTTGCCGCAATGATTCCAGTTGGCGAATTCGCTGTAATTACAGATTCACAGTGGCAAAATTCTCGCGATGAGGTCCTTGCTCAAATCGCGAATCTAGGTTTGCCGCTTTTCGTTAAGCCCGCTCGCGCAGGTTCGAGTGTCGGAATTTCCAAAGTGAAAACTTACGGCGAATTAGTAACGGCCATTGAACTTGCGCGCGCACACGATCCCAAGGTCATTGTTGAAGCCAGTATCGAAAACGCTAGAGAAGTTGAATGTGCAGTATTGAGCAGTGCCACCGGAACTAAAGCGAGCGTGTGTGCTGAAATCATTGTTCGAGAAGGGCACGAGTTTTATGATTTTGAAGCAAAATACCTTGATGACTCAGTTGATCTAGTTGTTCCCGCAGACTTACCCGCTCACTTAAGCGAGAAAGTTCAGCAAGTTGCAATTCAAGCCTTTGATGCAATCGGGGGAGAAGGCCTTGCGCGCATTGATGTCTTTATTTCTGGCGAAAAAGTTTTGGTAAATGAAATAAACACCATGCCTGGGTTTACCCCAATCTCCATGTTCCCGCGCATGTGGGCTCAAAGCGGATTGGAATATCCAGAACTAATAGACACGCTTATTCAAGATGCTCTTCGTCGAGGCGTAGGACTTCGTTAGTGAATGTTGAGATTTAGTTAATGGCGATGAACTTGCGACAGACTGTCGCTGAAATTGGTGAGTTTGAATTAATCGCCTTGATTGCACAAAGACTGCGCGATCCAGCAATTGCTCAAGTTGCGGTTGGAATAGGCGATGATTCAGCCGTCGTTTCAGCCCAAGGCGGTCAAGTCGTTGCTTGCCTAGACATGTTGACCCAAGGTGTGCACTTTCGCCTTGATTGGTCTTCGGCCAATGACATAGGTCGTAAAGCGGCAGCAGCAAACTTAGCCGACATCTTTGCCATGGGCGCATCACCAACTGCGCTCTTAGTTGGATTAGCAGTACCTGGACAGACGACTGTTGCTTGGGTTCTAGAGTTCGCTGATGGACTGCGTGAAGAAGCATCAAGTGTTGGAGTGACCGTAGTAGGTGGCGACATTGTGCGAGCCGACTCAATCTCAATAAGCGTCAGCGCGCTCGGTGAACTTGGAAATGCAAAACCTATTCTGCGTTCTGGTGCAAAACCTGGCGATGTTCTGGCTGTGGCGGGTCAGTTGGGATTTTCGGCTGCTGGCCTATTAATGCTTTCACGAGGCTTTCGTTCGCCAAGGGTTTTGGTTGGTGCTCATCGAGTGCCAACGCCTCCATATGAACTAGCGCATGCTGGACTTAAAGCCACTTCGATGATTGACATCAGTGATGGTTTGGTATCAGACCTAACTCATGTAGCTAGTGCCTCAAATGTTGTAGTCAACATTGATTCGAGTTTGCTTGAGATCCCTGAGCCATTAAGTTCAGCAGCAGGAGCCTTCAATGGCGATGCTTTGGAATGGATTCTCACTGGTGGCGAAGATCATGCATTCGCTGCAACTTTCTCGAATGCTTTAGATGTACCGGCAGGATGGGTGATTGTTGGAAGCGTTTCCGCAGGGTCACCAGCAGTTCTGGTGGATGGCTTGCCTCATGCCAGCAGTGGTTGGGATCATTTCAAGAGTTAAAAGAAATCTCACAAAGCTACTTCAAATTGAATTAGTAAAGCCCCAACCAATTGGTCGGGGCTTTACTAAAAACTCTGTTTAACTTCAGACGCGGGAAACTTTTCCAGCCTTGATGCATGAAGTGCAAACATTAAGACGCTTTGGTGTGTTCTTCACAACTGCACGCACCGACTGGATGTTCGGGTTGAAGCGACGCTTCGTACGACGATGCGAGTGCGAAATAGAGTGGCCAAAGCCTGGGCCTTTGCCACAGACGTCACATACAGCAGCCACGATGACTCCTTGAAAGATTGAGGTAAATTGCTTCTTTAGCGTTGCCAGACTATCGCCGATTGGCCAGAAACTCCAATTCGGGGGATTCTTAGGCGTTCTTAAGGGACAAAGAGGCTTACCTATATTGCTGCAATCGACGCGGTAACCTTGACAGATGTTTAGCAAATCGCGCTCAAAGGCCTTGCTAACAATTGACGCAGAGATTTATTTATCCACACTGCGCCGTTTCATTGGACACCTGCGAACTAATGAAGCCCTAATCAACGACCTCAATGTTTTCCCGGTTCCAGATGGAGACACTGGAACTAACTCGTTACTAACAGTGCAAGGGTGTTTAGATTTAGACAGCACGACCCGAAGCGTTCAGGAATTGGCTCAACTCGTGGCTGATGTTTGTGGAGATCAAGCCCGTGGAAACTCTGGCGTAATTCTCTCTGAGTATTTGCGTGGAATTGCCGATGACCTATCAACGAATGTGGATACATCTGGTTGGCAGCGTGCAATCAGCAATGCGGCACAGGTTGCCAGGGCTTCAGTATCAAGTCCTCGAGACGGAACTATTCTCACTGTGGCTGATGTCTTGGCTGAGGTTGAGGTGGAAAATGATTTTCCGGCTTACGCCAAAGCTCTGGCAAGGGCTGCGCGCAATGCAGTGCAATTAACTACTGAGCAGTTACCAGAACTCCAGGCAGCGGGCGTAGTTGATGCTGGCGCCTTAGTGCTTAGCCTTTTCCATGATTCTCTCTACGAGCAGGTCAGTGGTGTGACTATGCCCGAGTTGGATGTAGCAACCAGGACATGCGATTTAGATTCTTTTTCTTACGATGGCCCAGCCAACGAAGTTATGTTTTTGTTTGATGGAACCAGCGAGGCACTCGCAGAGCTAAAGAATATTCTGAATCAATTTGGTGATTCAGTCACGGTTTCGGGAAGTATCGCACCGTACAACATCCATGTTCACATTGATGAACCTGCTCAAGCAGTTGATGCGGCTATGCGACTGGGTTCGCCTTATCGCATTGTGGTCACTCCACTGGTTGCGAGCGAGACTAATCATCAAGGACAGGATGCAGGGCAAACAACTAGAGCCGTTGTAATTTGCCATGGTTCGCAGATGGTAAAGATTATTGAGCAAGCTGGCGCTATGGCGGTCCAAGCCATGCCGCGCGGAGAACCAGCAACTTGGGAAATTCGGGCAGCAGCCCAAAAGGCTAATGCTCAGAATGTCGTTATTTTGCCAAGCGATTCTGATTGCTTTGGTAGTGCCAACAAAGCGGTGCGAGATCTTCTAAAACTTGGCATCAGCGCACAAGTTGTTCCAACGGCTTCAATTATCCAGTCACTTGCGGCGCTAGCGGTGCTTGATGAAAATGATGATCTTGAAACTGCGGTTAAGCATATGACTCGGGTTGTAAAAGATGTGCAATTTGGTGCGGTGACAATTGCACAACGCAGTGTTCCAACTCCGGTAGGAACTTGTGTGCGTGGGGATGTTCTAGGCCTTGTCGCTGGTCAGGTGGTGGCGGTCTCTGCTGAACTCTCACCTGAGCAGATGGCACTTGCTGTCATGGCGAAACTCGGTGGCGATGGTGCCGACATAATCACAATCGTTGCAAGTGAAGATTTTGACGAAAAGCTTTTGAATCAGGCTAGAAAACAATTTCCGGGCGCAGATGTTATTCAAGTGGTTGGTGGACAATCTCTGTGGCCCTATCTCATCGGCGTTGAATGATCGTGACTAGAAATGCCTGATTCAGAATTAGGGCTCAGTGACTTGCTGGGAGCCAAGACTGCGCAATTATTCGAAAAAGAATTTGAAATTTCCACAGTTGCAGATTTACTCAGGCATTACCCCAGGCGATACGAGCAACGCGGTGCCTTAACAGACATGTCTAATCTGCAAATCGGTGACCATGTCACCTTGCAGGCTGAAGTTAAAAAGTTCACCAGCATTAAAAACAAATCTCGACCAGGTACACGCCAAGAGGTTGTAATTAGTGATGGTTCTGGCCAAGTAACTCTGATGTTTTTCAATCAGCATTGGCGTGACAAGGAACTTGCTATCGGTCGTCGAGCCATGTTTTCTGGTCAAGTCAGCGTCTTTAATGGCAAGAGACAACTTACGCACCCAGAATATGAACTTCTTGATGAAAATGCAGAAATTAACCCTGATGAATACGCAAGTGCGTTTTTACCTGTTTATCCCGCCACGGCAAAACTCCAAACTTGGACTATCGAACGCTGTGTGAAATTGGCCCTTGCCTCGATCGCTGAAATTGTTGATCCACTTCCACCCGAACTGATTTCCCAACGCAACCTGATGGACTTGGCTACCGCTATTCGCGAAGTACATGAGCCCAGGTCGCAAGAGACTCTGGCGCAAGCTCAGGAACGGCTCAAATGGGATGAAGCTCTTGCCTTGCAGTTGGTGCTTGCTCAACAGCGCTATGAAGAAGCGCAATGGCCAGCGATTGCTCGGCCACAGCGACAAGACGGTTTACTTTCGGCTTTTGATGAAAGACTCCCATTCACCTTGACTCAAGGTCAGCAGGAGGTTGCTCAAGTTATTGCCGATGAGATGGCAGCTGGACATCCAATGCATCGGCTCCTTCAGGGTGAAGTTGGTAGCGGTAAAACAGTTGTCGCACTCCGGGCCATGCTTACTGTGGTCGATTCCGGGGGACAGGCAGTCTTGTTGGCACCAACTGAAGTTCTTGCTGCCCAGCACTTTCGTGCAATTACGGGCCTACTTGGCCCTTTGGCTGATCGGGGAAAGTTAGGCGCTCATGATGAAGGTACTGGTGTAACACTTCTAACTGGTTCGTTAAATACCGCTTCCAGACGTCAAGCGCTTCTGGATATCACATCTGGTCAAGCAGGGATTGTCATCGGGACTCACGCATTACTTGAAGATCGCGTTGACTTCTTTGACCTCGGCCTTGTAGTTATCGATGAACAACATCGCTTTGGGGTCGAACAACGCGCAACTCTTGTGGCAAAAGCCGGCACCGATCGTCGTCCACACATTTTGGTGATGACTGCTACTCCTATTCCGCGGACTGTAGCGATGACCGCGTTTGGCGCCCTAGACATTTCGACCCTGACGGAATTACCGGCAGGTAGATCACCCATCGTGACTCATGTCGTTGATGCTGGACAAAAACCCGCGCATCTAATTCGCGCTTGGGAAAGAATCGTTGAGGAAGTTAAAGCAGGACATCAGGCATACATAGTTGTTCCTCGGATTGCTAGCCAAGAGGACAAGGTTGTTGATCCCGGACAGCGTCCTGCGGTGGCGCTTGAGGACATTGCCCCTCAACTCATGGATGGTCCTTTGGCCCAAGTACGCGTTGGGCTACTTCACGGGCAGATGTCTGCCGCGGATAAAGATGACGCCATGCGTCGTTTTGCCAGTGGGGTTGCTGATCCTGATGGTCTAGATGTTCTCATTGCTACCACGGTTATCGAAGTCGGCGTCGATGTCCCAAACGCAACGATGATGATGATTATGGACTCGGATCGATTTGGTATTAGCCAATTGCATCAACTACGTGGTCGAGTTGGTCGAGGAAAATCTGCTGGACTTTGTTTGTTGGTCACCGAGGCCTCGCAATTTAGCAAGTCGCGAGAACGACTGCTTGCTGTTGCTTCAACCAATGATGGTTTTGAGCTGGCGGCACTTGATCTAGAACAAAGACATGAAGGCAACAT
>CAIVPQ010000198.1 GCA_903907835.1 uncultured Actinomycetes bacterium | reverse complement strand
GTCATACATAACACCCAGAAGTGCAGACTCCATGATTGCTCGAAGGCCACGCGCACCTGTGCCACGATTGAGTGCAAGGTCTGCGATCGCATCGAGAGCATCGGGTGCAAATTCAAGCTCGACATCATCGAGATCAAAGAGTTTCTGATACTGCTTTACAAGCGCATTCTTTGGCTCGGTAAGAATCTGCATCAAGGCAGGCTTATCGAGGTTTTCAACGCTTGTGAGAACTGGAAGGCGCCCAATAAATTCGGGGATCATTCCAAACTTCAACAAATCTTCTGGCATCACATCAGCGAAGATATCTCGACGATTTTTATCTTCTGCAGTTTGTAGTTCTGCGCCGAATCCCACTCCTGATGATCCGCTACGCGCTTCAA
This sequence comes from uncultured Actinomycetes bacterium, assembly GCA_903907835.1. Taxonomy (GTDB): domain Bacteria; phylum Actinomycetota; class Actinomycetes; order S36-B12; family UBA5976; genus UBA5976. Next base: position 2,045 of record CAIVPQ010000198.1, on the reverse strand, counting down.
TAATTTTATCGAGACCAGCAAATGCCCCGCCCACAATAAAGAGAACATTTGTTGTATCGATTTGAATAAATTCTTGATGAGGATGCTTTCTGCCGCCCTGGGGAGGAACAGATGCAACAGTTCCTTCCAGAATTTTGAGAAGTGCCTGCTGAACACCTTCGCCTGAAACATCTCGGGTGATAGATGGGTTCTCTGATTTGCGGGCTACCTTATCGATTTCATCAATATAGATAATTCCTGTTTCTGCCTTCTTCACATCGTAATCTGCAGCCTGAAGAAGTTTGAGAAGAATGTTTTCAACATCCTCGCCGACATATCCTGCTTCGGTAAGAGCTGTTGCATCTGCGATGGCGAAGGGAACGTTGAGCATTCGAGCCAACGTTTGCGCCATGAGTGTCTTGCCGCAACCAGTTGGCCCGAGAAGAAGAATGTTGGACTTCGCGAGTTCGATTCCATCGTCTGTGCGCGAATCACCTGATTGGACTCGCTTGTAATGGTTGTAGACAGCGACAGAGAGAGATTTCTTTGCGCGATCTTGTCCAATTACGTATTGATCCAGGAATTCAAAAATTGCTTGCGGCTTAGGAAGTTCGCTTAAGCCAAGTGATGTGGCCTCTGAAAGTTCTTCGACGATGATTTCATTACACAGCTCGATGCACTCGTCGCAAATGTAAACGCCAGGACCTGCGATGAGTTTCTTTACCTGCTTCTGGGTCTTTCCGCAGAAAGAACATTTGAGGAGGTCGTTTGCTTCGCCGATACGTGTGGACATGGGTAAAGAATAGTTTTTCAGCCCATTTTATGAGGCGTTAATCAGGCTCATCTGTGTTCGCCCTAAGAAGAAATTGCAGCTCCTGGCGAATATGGTGGCCGCGACGTCTTCATCTCTTTAACTCCTGGGACCAGGAGAACGATTGCACAAATGGCAATATGAAAAATTGCAACGCCGATTAGCAATTGGCGTTCACCGAATATATTTACCATCGGGCCGGCAAGAGCCATTCCGAGTGGCATTAATCCCAGCGAACCCATGAGATCAATTGCAAATACTCGTCCCTGGTATTCAGCTGGCACTTCTCTCTGCACTTGGGTGCTCCAGAAAGCCTCCCAAGGTCCTACCGAGAAACCAGCAATGAAGTAAGCCCCAAAGATAAGTGTCTTTGAATTGGGGAAAGCAAGAACCAGCGGAGCAAGAATGAAAAGTCCCCACACAACTACAGAAACTAGCCCTGGGTTTTTAACTTTTGACTTGATGCAAATTACCGCCGATATTGCTCCACCGACGCTAAATAGCGCTGCCGATGTTGCGAAGACTGAAGCGGTGCCGAAATCTCTCTTGGTAATGACTGGGAGCAGAACATTCTCTACTCCAATTACTAACATTAATTGAAGCGATGCCATGATGATCATGGCTGCAATCCACTTGTAATACCAAACGACTCGTAAGCCTTCACGAATTTCTTGAGAGAAAGTTGACCCTTGCTTTTCAGATGTAACTTTTGGGCCTTCATCAATTCGAATAAGGAGGGCTGCACCAACTAAGAAGAAGATTGAGGTCGCTATATAAGTAACGTGAGTTCCGAGTGAAACAACAATGATTCCTGCGATGCCTGGTCCGGCGATAGTTGCGCCTTTGGCAGTAATTCCACGAACCACATTTCCAGCAGGTAATAGGTGGTCTGGCAAAAGGCTGGGCATAATTGCGCCAGATGCTGGTCCGCCAAATGCATCGCTTACTCCCATCAAGACAACGATGCCGCCAAGAATCCAGATTGAAAAATTCTGAGGGTTGATAAAGACAACGATGCTTCCCATGATTGCTCGGAATCCATCGGCGACTATCAAAATTGTTCTGCGTGGTAACCGATCAACCCAGACTCCCCCGATGGGCGCAAAAAGAACCCCCGAAAGTACGCGCGCTGCAAAGATTATTCCGAGTGTGGTCGCACTGCCGCCTGCATCAAGAACAGTGACTGCCAGGGCTATGGGGAAAGCCGACATTGCAATAGTTGTAAGAGTCGCTGAGAAAATTAGATTTCTATAGG
>CAIVPQ010000197.1 GCA_903907835.1 uncultured Actinomycetes bacterium | reverse complement strand
CCTATCTGCCAGTTGATGGTTACCGTCCATCGTGAATCCTCACGCCGCCATGAATCCCAAGAGCAGTCAATAGAATCTGAATCGCGATCTGCTAATTGCGACATCACCGCTTCGAATAGCGTGACATCTGTATCAGGACGCCTTAGGAAAGTTTGTTGAGCTCTACTCGCCATGTGATTACGTTCAGCGAGTACTGGTCCGGCATAACGCGCTATCCGATCATCGGCCACGCCAGATTCGAGAGCAATCTGTTCGACTGACTCTCCACGGCGAATTCTGGTTTGAATGTCTCGGGGAGTGACTCCTAGAGCAGTAGACCCTTCGTGTGCCTGCTTAGTGAATGTTGTAACGCTACGCACAAGATGCTCGTCGATAGCCAATTGAAACTCTTGACCATCCTCATCCATCAACATGAGACGTTCGTTGTCATTAGTTCGACCAACAAAAATTAATTCAGTCACAGAAAGCCTTTCAGGTGAATCTACGTTCTAAGTGTCGCGCGAAATGGCCCAGTAATCAGGTATTAACTAGGTGTGTCGGGTAAGTTTCATCCATAGCGACGCTCGCTCGGCTTCGGAAGTAGTCCATGATGGGGTTATGAAGTTTTCCGATCTAACGAATCTGCACGAGGTTTCCTTTGCTATTGAAACCGCCCAGTTAGTCGGAACAGTTCTGCTGGATCGCCCTGAAACTCTTGAGATCTCAACCAAGTCAACAAAAACCGATGTGGTGACTCACATGGATAAGTTGGCTGAGCGAATGATTGTTCAGCGGATCGAAGAGTTTCGCCCATTGGATGGGATTTTGGCTGAAGAAGGTGCGAGCAAGGAATCCAGAAGCGGCTTGCAATGGGTCATAGATCCAGTAGATGGCACCATCAATTACCTCTACGATCTCCCTTTTTGGTGTGTGTCCATCGCCCTGATTCAGTTAGAAACAAATGAGCCGCTGGTGGGTGTGGTTTTCGCCCCGGCACTTGGTGAAATGTTTGTGGCAAGCGCTGGCATGGGAGCCTGGAGAATTTCAAATCACGACGCTAAGCAGATTCACACTTCCGACACTGTCGAACTTGCGCAGAGTCTCATGGGAACTGGATTTGGTTATGCAGCCAAAAATCGAAAACTACAAGCGGATGTGCTCACTTATGTTTTACCCAGAGTGCGAGATATTCGCAGGATGGGATCGTGCGCAATTGATCTATGCGAAGTAGCAAGCGGGCGCCTAGATGGTTTTTACGAAAAGGGCGTCAATCACTGGGACTACGCTGCGGGTGCGTTAATTGTGCGTGAAGCTGGCGGTTTTGTGAGCGGAATTGATGGGAACGCAGAAGGTTCAGAAATGCTCTTAGCGTGCGCGCCAGGGATTCATCAGGAGATGCTTGTCTTGTTAGAAACTGCTACAAGAGAGTTGAATCAATAATGCCGATTTATGCCTATGGTGAGTTAGTACCACAAATACATCCTGATGCCTTCGTCCATCCCGATGCAGTCATCATCGGCGATGTGACCATTGGAAGTCTCGCTTCAATTTGGCCATGTGCTGTTTTGCGAGGAGATTCAAACCGTATAGTAATCGGGCAAGGAACATCAATCCAAGATGGAGCTGTAATTCATGTGACTTCCGATTTGCCGACCCTGATCGGCTCAAATTGCACAGTCGGACACAATGCTCATCTTGAAGGTTGCACAATGCAAGACGGTTCCTTAGTTGGATCTGGAGCCTTAGTGCATCACAATGCGATTATCGAAGAAGGCGCACTAGTCGGCGCTGGGGCAGTGGTTACACATGGGACGCTCGTCCCAAAGGGGGCCCTAGCGGTGGGTATTCCAGCAAAAATTTTAGAAGGCCGTGCAGACCAGCAAGTTATTGCTTACTCTGTAGCAACGTACACGCGCAACGCTGTTGACTATCCAAAGTTGATGCGGCGACTAGATGTGTAGGGTCGGTGCACGAGCGGCTCTGGGCATAAAGTAGTGTCGCCAAGCGTTGGACTATGTACTGCGTAGCCAATACAACCAGTAGGAGAAGTGAGACAAAACATGGCGACTGATTACGACGCGCCGCGTAAGACCGACGAAGAACTGAGTGCGGAGAGCCTAGAGGACTTAAAGGCCCAGCATGCTTCCAAGACTTCGAGCAAAGTCGATGTGGATGAAGCTGATCTAGCCGAGACGCTGGAACTGCCCGGAGCAGATCTCTCAGATGTTTCCATCACTGTGACAGTGATCCCTAAGAAGGCAGATGAGTTCACTTGCTCTCGATGCTTCTTGGTAAACCATCAGAGTCAATTGGCAAAAGAAGTAAAGGGTCTTCCGGTCTGCAACGACTGCGCCTAAGCCTTTTCTTCGTTATTCACTATCGTCTAGGTGGCCTTTAATTCATTCAGTACCTGTAAAACTCTCGCAGGTTTTCTAGTGGAAAAGTGCCAATAGGGGTGTGAGTCATTTGTGTCCAGTATTTCTAGGATTACTGAGGTCCTTATTCCTGGCCGCAGAACCAAATATGCTGACTTGCTGTTTGAGTTTTTTCTTGCTTGGTCAAGTTTCCCAGACGCTAGATTCTCAACACGGCCAACGTGTGCTAGCTCAATAGTGGCCAAATCAACCTGAATCGCACTTTTGGTTATGCGAATGTTCGGGCTCTGCACTATTGTGCCCAAGAGAAAAATTGCACTGCTTAAAGCAAAAGTTAGCCATCCAATTCCCATGCCGTATGGCTTAGCAAAGGCAATTCCTAACGAGGCGGTCATGAACAAGATGAATGCTGTGAAGCCCAAGCCGGGATATAGCTTCTCGCGATATAGGACACTCTCAGTTTGATTCACAGTCTTAGTTAAGTTCATCAGGCCACTCGCTAGTCTTGTATCAGTTCAGGCAATCACAAAAATAGGAATAAGAAGTGACTGAGATCCAATTTACCCTGTTTGATAAGCGAGCGATAGCGCCAAAGTATGCCCACGCCTCCGACGCGGGTGCTGATTTGTCCTGCATAGAGGACATTTATCTAGAGCCTGGGCAGAGAATGTTAGTGAGAACAGGTATTGGTATCGCGTTACCCGACGGCTTCGTAGGTCTTGTGCATCCCCGGTCTGGTCTGGCAGTCAAACATGGAATATCTCTGGTGAATACCCCGGGAACAATTGATGCCGGCTATAGAGGTGAAATCCAAATTTGCTTAATTAATCTCGATGGTAAGGAGTCTGTCCATTTGCCAGCCGGTACTCGTATTGCGCAATTGGTCATCCAAGAGTTTGTGACCGCCTCATTCAATTTTGTTGAATCCTTATCCGACTCTGATAGAGGCATGGATGGCTTCGGCTCAACTGGATTACAAGGTGCTTAGTATCGATTCTGATGATGATGGGCTTGAACCTGAGTACTTGGATTTAGGTTCGCTGCGCATCCCATTCTTGGACCAGATGAACATCGAATTGGACCTAGATTCAGACACAGGGCAAGTAGTTTCTGTGTCACTATCGCTTGGAAATTCGGTTGTATCTATACAGGCATTCTCTTCACCCAGCGATGAACAAGCATGGCCGAGTGTTCGAGATGCCATTGTGTCTGAATTATCAAACCAGCATGTAGAGACGAAAGTAGAAATCGGAAACTTTGGCACCGAAATTCGCTGCTTTATGCCCACGCTTGATGAGCATGGGACACAAATTGTCCAAAACATCCGTTTTGTAGGGGTAGATGGTCCTAGATGGTTCCTGCGCTGCACTGTTGGCGGTGACGCTGCCACACCATCGCAGGAGAGCAGAATAATCGATGATCTCATTTCCAAGATTCAAGTAGACAGGGGCGACTCGCCGATGCCTCCTGGCGAACTTTTACCTTTAGCGATTTCTGATTCTGATTAGTCTGCCAAAAATAGTTTGTAGAAAAAGGGTAAAGATTCGTTGACCAACTTCGTTATTGGTTACAGTTAGCGAGTGAATAAGGATAAATCTGGAAAACCAGGCTGGCTGGCATCACAGTCTGACATAGATGATGCACTCCTTCGGGATTCGGTGGAATTAATAGGCGCAAAAGCCGCAGCGCATTGCGATGTAGGTCAAATAGTAAAGGTACGCGGAACTATTCGCGCTATGCGTCTTCAGCCAACGAGCGGTACGCCGATGCTTGAAGTAGAAATATGGGATGGATCGGGTTTCTTGACTTTGCTCTGGCTAGGTCGAAGGGCAATACCAGGCATAAATGCTGGGCGTAGTTTGGTTGCAGAAGGACGAATTTCACGTGGGCCCAGTGACCAACCTGCGATTTACAATCCTCGATACTCTCTTCTACCATCGGAGTGAACATGGGTGCTGAGAATTCCGAGACTAACGACGTAGATCATTCCGCGATTGAGGAAGCTGCACATGAGGTCGTTGCCGATTCCGAGTTGCTTGCTAAGGCCATCGGCGGTTGGCGCGGGGTACTAGATTCCGCATTGCCCTCGGTTGCTTTTTTACTTGTGTATCTTCTAGTGGATAAGAATTTGCAACTTAGCGTTTATGTTGCGTTGGGCGTTGGCGCGGCTTTGGCAATCGAGCGCATCTTGCGTAAGGCATCCCTACAACAAGTTTTTTCTGGACTGTTCGGCGTTGGAATTAGTGCCTACATAACCAGCAAGACTGGACAAGCGCAGAATTTCTTTTTGCCGGGCATTATCACAAATGCGGTGTACGGCACGGTTTGCCTGATTAGTGTTCTCATTCGTAAGCCGTTACTTGGCTTTGTAATTGGCGCTATGCGCGGTCAAGACACAAGCTGGTTGCACGAGCCGCAAAGTTTTCGAAGATACAGCACAGTCACTTGGCTATGGACCGGAATTTTTGCCACACGAGTACTGCTGATGGCGCCGCTATACATGCTTGGTGCAGTTGCAATCCTGGGTGTCTTAAAGTTGGCACTCGGTTGGCCACTTTATCTCTTAGGCGTTTACGCGAGCTACTTAGTGATTCGCGTAAAGCCGGCCTAGTTGGATCGCAGGACCTCAAGAAGCGCATTTTCTTGGTCAGGAACCGCAATAAAAAGTAACTCGTCGCCAGCCTCAAGCGGGTCGTCGGCCCGCGGAGTGATAACCCTTGAATCGCGAAGGATCGCAACCAGGCTGGTATCGGTTGGCCAGTGGATAGAGCCAACCAATTGCCCAGCCAACTTACTATCTGAGGCGAGAGTGAATTCGACTAAGTCGGCTTGCCCTTTTCGCAGCGTCATCAAACGCACTAAGTCCCCAACCGTCACGGCTTCTTCAACAAGGGCTGCAAGCATTCGGGGGGTGGACACGGCAGTGTCAACGCCCCATGACTCATCAAACATCCATTCGTTTTTTGGATGATTTACTCGCGCTAAAACTCTTGGAACGCCGAACTCGGTCTTTGCCAGAAGCGATACGACTAGGTTGGTTTTGTCATCCCCAGTCGCCGCGACCACTACTTGACATTCGCCAAGTGACAAGTCGCTTAGGGACTCAATTTCACAGGCATCTGCTTGGACAATCTGAACACCGGGTATCAGAAGGCTTTGTATTTTGGGGTCTCGGTCGATTAATACAATCTCGTATCCTGCGGAAGACAACTCAGCAGCTATAGATCGACCAACTTTGCCGGCTCCAGCAATTGCAATCCGCATTATTCAACCGGTCCTTTCGAAAAAATATCTTCAATCTGATCAAGCACTGTAGCCGGAGCAATGACACGAACAATGTCCCCGTCTTGAACAACAGTGTCATGTGTAGCAACAAGAGCTGCACCCATTCGAGTGACCATGGCCAAACGAACCCCTGTCAAGTGTTCAATTTTTTGTGCAGTTGAGCCAACCCAGCGATCAGAGATCTTTACTTCGACAAGTGATACAGCCGAAGTTGGATCAGTCCATTCGACCGCGTGCCCTTCAGGCAGAATTCTACGAAGCATCTGTTCGGCGGTCCATGAAACTGTTGCAACAGTCGGGATGCCAAGGCGTTGAAAAACTTCGGCGCGACGATGATCGTAGATTCGTGCGACTACATTTTTGACGCCAAATACTTCGCGTGCAGTTCGCGCGGCAAGAATGTTTGAGTTATCTCCAGAGGAAACAGCGGCAAATGCCTGAGCATCTTCAATGCCAGCCTTAATGAGATGTTCGCGGTCGAAACCAACACCAGTGACCGTGACACCCTTGAAATCGGGGCCAAGCCTTCGAAATGCTGAGGCATCTTGATCAATCACAGCAACAGAGTTACCCAGATCCGTTAACTGATGCGCCAGCATCGATCCGACTCGACCACAACCCATAATCACTACATGCACCTGACCAAACTACACGACTTTCTCTTCGTGTTGGTCTCCCTTATCGAATTGCGAGTGTCGGCTAGTTAATCGTGTGGATTAGGCAAGAACTAGAGCGTATGCTTTTGCACCATGGCCAGAATATCTAACACAGCAAAAAGAATTATCTTCGGAAGAGCGATTGCAAGCGATCGACTCGGCGACACTTTGCTCCCGGTACGCATTGCTCTGCCAGTATTTGCATCCGATGCTTTGTCGTCCGTGGCCTACGCAACTGAAGAGATCCTGTTGGTGCTGGCGCTAGGTGGACTTGCCCTCTATACCGGCTCTATTTATATAGCACTTGCTGTGGCTGTTGTAATGACTGTCGTAGTTCTCTCGTATCGACAAAATGTCCACGCATATCCAAGCGGTGGTGGCGATTATGAAGTCGCCAACGAAAATCTTGGCCCCAATGCAGGATTAACTGTCGCAAGTGCACTTTTGGTTGACTATGTCTTAACTGTTGCGGTATCAATTTCTGCCGCGGTGGCCAATTTAGCGTCCGCGATCCCGTCGCTCCATGATCACAGTGTTTTGATAGCAGTAATTTTAATTCTTATCATCGCGATGCTAAATCTACGCGGGGTACGCGAGTCTGGTGGATTATTTGCAATTCCCACATACGCATTCATGTTTTCAATCATCACCATGATTATCTGGGCTGGTGTCAGAATTGCCAGTGGCGACACACTCTTGGCTGAAAGCAGCGAGTGGACAATCAAACCAGAGGCACAGTACACAGGCATCGCCTTAGCGTTCCTGTTCTTGCGTGCTTTTTCATCAGGTTGCACAGCCTTGACAGGTATCGAAGCGGTTAGCAACGGGGTGCCAGCATTTAGGCCGCCAAAGAGTAAAAATGCAGCTACAACTCTGGCACTACTCGGCGCTATTGCAATATCGATGTTTATTGGTCTAACAGTTTTGACCCAGATTACTAAAGTCAAAGTCACTGATCACAATTACGACCTGATCGGGTTACCGATTGGTGAAGAGCAAAAAACGGTAATCGCACAAGTTGCACAAGCCGTATTTAGTAACTTCATGATTGGCGCAACAATAGTTTCCATTTTCACGGCTCTCATTTTGGTTCTAGCGGCTAACACTGCGTTCAACGGTTTTCCGGTGTTGGGATCTATCTTGTCTAAGGATCGCTACATGCCCGGCCAGTTACACAAGCGAGGCGACCGCTTGGCATTTAGCAATGGGATCCTGATGCTCTCTGCACTTGCCATTCTCTTAGTCTGGGCTTTCAATGCGGAGGTAACGCGTCTAATTCAGTTGTATATTCTCGGGGTATTTATCTCATTTACTCTAAGTCAACTAGGCATGATTAAGCACTGGACAAGATTGTTGAAGGCAAATCCCGATTCGCAAGATCGATCAAAGATGATGCGAAGCCGAGCTATAAATACCCTTGGGTTCGCGATGACCGGCACCGTGTTAATTATTGTTCTTATTACAAAATTCACGCGGGGAGCTTGGATTGTTTGTATCGCAATGCCAATAATTTTCCTGATTATGAAGGCAATCAAGCGCCACTATGACAAGGTGGCACTAGAACTCACTCCTGACCTTGACGAGGCAATTGCTTTGCCATCGAGGGTTTACGCAATCGTTTTGATTTCAAAGATTCACCGACCGGCGTTGAGAGCAATTTCCTACGCGAGGGCAACGCGTCCTACGGTCCTTGAAGCTGTAACCGTTTCCGTTGATCCCAATGAAACAGATGCCTTGGTCGCAGAATGGGCGCAACGAGAGATTCCAGTGACGCTTACTGTGCTCAATTCTCCTTATCGGGAGGTAACTCGACCTGTTTTGGATTATGTGCGAAGTATTAGCCGAAAGAGCCCGCGGGATCTCGTGACGATTTACATACCCGAGTATGTTGTTGGTCATTGGTGGGAGCAGTTGTTACATAATCAATCCGCTCTAAGACTAAAGACCAGATTGCTATTTACCCCAGGAGTCATGGTTGTGTCCGTTCCTTGGCAACTTGAGTCAAGCGAACGAGTCGAATTAGATCGCAAGGTTGTGGCTCCCGGCGATGTGCGCAGGGGAACAGCAAGTGGACCAGAAGTAGCAACATCTTACGAAGGTAATAAGGATTAAGTTGTCTGACCTAAACTCGCAAGAAGACCAAATTCTCGAAGGTACGGTCATCGAGTTGCGAATTGAACGCGTGGCAAATGGTGGCTTTTGCGTTGGTCGACACAATGGGCAAGCAGTCTTTGTTCGTCATTCCTTACCTGGCGAGTTGGTACGCGCAGAGGTTACTGAGATAAACAAGCGTTTCTTGCGGGCGGATGTAGTCGAGGTACTTGAGGCCAACCCTTCACGTGTGTCGCCTAAATGTTCGTATGCAGGTGTCTGTGGGGGATGTGACTGGCAACATTCGAGTTTGGAATACCAACGCGAACTCAAGAGCCAAGTCGTGATTGAACAGATCAGTCATTTAGCTGGCCTCACTGAACTTAATGGCAAGCCAATCACTGAATTCAAAGTTGAGCCCTTGCCTGGTGAAACAGATGGTCTAGGTTGGCGTACTCGAAATAGATTTTCCAAGATTGGTGACATCGGTCTTGGTATGAAAATGGCCCGATCGCACTCCGTAGTTGAAATCGATCATTGTGAGATAGCGGTGCCAGGTTCGGTTGATCTAGCTCTGACAGCACTTCATCTCAGTGGCGATGAAGTGTCAACCGCCATGAGTGCAACAGGTCAACACGTTATCGTCGATAAACGCGGTGGTCCTTGGTTAGAGGAGCGTGTATTAGATCGAAAATGGCGAATTCATGCTGGCTCGTTTTGGCAAGTTCACAAAAATGCGCCTAAGACATTTGTTGACAGCGTAAGGGACTTCTCGAGCCTTCGGTCAGGCGACTCTCTGCTCGATCTTTATGCAGGCTCTGGCTTGTTCTCGGCAAATCTAGCCTCCGATGTTGGCGAAAGCGGAACTGTCGTTGCTGTGGAATCTTCTGTTAACGCTGTTCGTGATGCGCGAAGGTCCTGCAGTGATTTGCCGCAACTTGAATTGGTTACAGCCGATGTGGATCGCTGGCTAAAAACATGCGATGAACTTTTCACAGTTGTTGTTCTCGATCCTCCTCGCGCTGGGGCAGGACTTAATGTAATTAACAAGATTGCGCAGATTGCACAAAAGGCCATAGTTTATGTGGCTTGCGATCCTTCGGCTCTGGGACGAGACACAAAGTATTTGGCAGATGCAGGTTGGACCTTGCAGAAGCTTGTTGCCTACGATGCATTCCCAATGACGTCCCACGTCGAGTGCATTGCCAGGTTTGTGCCAATCAGAAACTAGATTCGCTAACCTTTTCAGCCCGAATCTCTGGTTATCGATTCGTCCGTTAAACTTGAGGGACGATAGAGCCTTCAAGGAGCGCAGTGAGCAGTTTAGATTCATTCAATTCCAAGACCACGCTAGTAGTGGGATCTGAGAGTTTTGAAATATTTAGGATCGATAAGTTGCCGGCTTCCGGCAAGTTACCGTTCACTCACAAGGTTTTGCTAGAAAATCTTTTGCGCACCGAAGACGGTGTGAATATCACGTCCGCACAGATTGAAACATTAGCCAATTGGGATGCTACGGCAACGCCCACAGACGAGATTCAGTTCACCCCTGCGCGAGTAATTATGCAGGATTTCACAGGTGTTCCCTGCGTCGTAGACCTGGCAACTATGCGTGAAGCATTCACTGCGCTCGGAGGTGACGCAGAAAGAATAAACCCTTTGGCGCCAGCAGAATTGGTGATTGACCACTCTGTTATCGCAGATTTTTCGGGGACCGAGCAAGCTGCAGATTTGAACGTGGCGCTTGAATACCAGCGCAACGGTGAACGTTACCAATTCCTCCGTTGGGGACAAGGTGCGTTTGACGATTTCAAGGTAGTGCCGCCCGGCACCGGGATTGTGCACCAGGTAAACATTGAAGCCCTCGCCCGCGTAGTTATGGTTCGAAATGGTGTCGCTTATCCGGATACTTGCGTTGGTACTGACTCGCACACAACCATGGTCAATGGTCTCGGTGTGCTTGGTTGGGGTGTAGGCGGCATCGAGGCCGAAGCTGCCATGCTTGGCCAACCAGTCTCCATGCTGATTCCGCGTGTGGTTGGATTCAAATTGTTCGGCCAGATGTCGCCTGGAACAACGGCCACTGACCTGGTTCTTACGATTACATCTATGTTGCGTGAGCATGGCGTCGTTGGAAAGTTCGTTGAATTCTACGGCGATGGTGTGTCTGGTGTATCGCTGGCAAACAGGGCGACAATTGGCAATATGAGCCCTGAATACGGTTCAACAGCCGCAGTATTTCCGATTGATGAAGAGACGCTTAATTACTTGAAGTTAACCGGTCGACCGGCTGAACAAATTGATCTCGTTCGGTCTTACACTCAGGCCCAAGGGCTTTGGCACGACCCAGCTAACGAACCTACGTATTCCGAATACATTGAATTGGATTTAGCCACAGTGGTCGCATCAATCGCTGGACCAAAGCGCCCACAAGACAGGGTTGAACTTACAAAAGCATCATCAGCATTTGAAAAAGATGTACTCACCTACACGGATGAGCGAGATGCTAAAGCGCAAGTATCAGTCAACGATGATTCCTTTGCTTTGGAGAATGGCGCGGTCGTAATCGCAGCGATAACTTCTTGTACAAACACTTCAAATCCATCAGTGATGATGGCGGCAGGATTGTTGGCCAAGAAAGCTGTTGAACGTGGCTTGACCACCAAACCTTGGGTGAAGACAACTTTGGCACCCGGATCTCAGGTGGTAACCGATTACTATCTCAAAGCAGGACTTACGCCGTATCTTGATGCGCTTGGTTTCAACTTGGTGGGTTACGGTTGCACTACTTGTATTGGTAATTCAGGTCCGTTAGCACCACAGATTAGTGCTGGTATTGCCGAGCACAATCTCGTCGCTACAGCCGTCCTATCTGGGAATAGAAACTTCGAGGGTCGCATTAATCCAGATGTAAAGATGAATTACCTTGCATCACCTCCTTTGGTTGTCGCGTACGCGATTGCGGGTTCAATGGCCTTGGACATTGCTGTTGATCCAATTGGACAAGATCAAAGCGGTCAAGATGTTTTTCTAGCCGATATCTGGCCAAGTGCCCAAGAAGTCGCTGATGCGGTATCAGGCGCGATTGACGCGGAGATGTTCACGAATCGCTATCAAAATGTTTTTGCAGGTGATGCGCGTTGGCAGGGAATTGCGACACCGACTGGAAAGACCTTCGAGTGGGATGATTCAAGCACATACGTGCGCCGACCTCCCTACTTTGACAACATGCCAGCAGATCCTGCCCCTGTTGATGATGTTCTGGGTGCTCGCGTGCTCGCAAAATTGGGTGACTCAGTAACAACAGATCACATTTCACCAGCTGGTTCAATCAAAGTGGATAGCCCCGCTGGTGTCTACCTTGCTAAACATGGTGTAGATCGATCAGATTTTAATTCTTATGGTTCACGTCGTGGGAATCACGAGGTTATGATTCGCGGTACCTTTGCGAACATCCGTCTTCGCAATCAACTTTTAGTGGATGTAGAAGGCGGGTTCACTCGCGACTTCACTTTGCCGGATAGCCCTGAATCGACAATCTTCGATGCTTCGGTCAATGCCATTGCTGCCGGTATCCCGTTGATCATCCTTGCAGGGAAAGAATATGGCTCAGGATCATCGCGAGATTGGGCGGCAAAGGGCACAGCGTTGCTTGGAGTCAAGGTTGTAATTGCGGAATCTTATGAGCGTATTCATAGATCAAATCTCATCGGCATGGGTGTCTTGCCACTTCAGTATCCTGCTGGT
>CAIVPQ010000196.1 GCA_903907835.1 uncultured Actinomycetes bacterium | reverse complement strand
TTTTGGCCCATTCGTTCAAGCCTGGGCCATCCGAGACACGCTAGACCATCTGCTACGCGTCTTTCCTATTAGAAGTTGCACCCAAGGGGTATTTCGCAACGCAAAGTCTTCTGGTCGTCCTTGTCTGCTTGCCCACATTGATCGGTGTAGCGCACCTTGCGTTGGTCGCATCAATCCCGAGGACCACATGACTTTAGTGAAAAGCTTCATGTCCTTCATGTCTGGTCAATCTCGTGAAATCATTCAAAATCTGACTTCGCGTATGTCACAGGCTGCTGCTGAGCAAGACTATGAGCGAGCGTCGGTATTGCGCGATGATTTGGCGGCACTAGATCGTGTTCGCGAAAAGAGTGCAGTCACTTTGCCAGATGACACCCAGACTGATGTCGTAGCGATAGATCACGACGATTTACAGTCTGCAGTGCAAATCTTCAGTGTGCGCCACGGTCGGATAGTTGGTCAGCGCGGCTTCATTATGGAAAATCCTGTTGAGGCAACATCTGAATCATTGATGACTGATGCGCTCATGCATATTTACATTTCTGCCGGCAAGCAAGACATCCCGAATGAGATTCTGACAAGTGCCACCCCTGAGAGTGTAAAGAGTCTGGCAGACTTACTTTCCGTTATCCGTGAAGCTCAAGTGGACATTCGCGTTCCGGCGCGAGGAGATAAGCGCGCTTTGATGGACACGGTAGAGAACAATGCCAAGTTGGCTTTAGTTTCGCATAAGAGTAAACGCTCTGCGGATCTTGTTACTCGATCTAAGGCACTGTCTGAACTCCAAGAGGCACTTGAGTTACCCCTTGTTCCTTTGCGAATTGAATGTATAGATGTCGCGCATATTTCTGGAACAAATGTGGTCGCATCGCTTATTGTCTTTGAAGATGGCATTGCCAAGAAAAAGGATTATCGACTCTTCAACATTGAGAATCCACGCGATGACACCGCATCGATTCGTGAAGTCGTAATGCGACGATTCAAGGCGCTCGATGAAACAACTGGGCCATATCGGCCAAGCCTCTTAGTTATTGACGGAGGATTACCCCAAGTAAATGCAGCAGCCAGCGCACTAGCAGAGCTGGGGATAAGCGAGTTGCCAGTTATTGGTTTAGCGAAGCGCATGGAAGAAATTTGGCGTGCTGGTGCAAAATACCCAGAGATTTTGCCACGTGGGAGTGAAGCGCTATTCATGCTGCAGCGCGTTCGAGACGAAGCGCACAGATTCGCCATCACGACTCACCGCAAAAAGAGATCAAAGACCATGATTGAAAGCACGCTAGATGGCATCGCTGGTTTGGGTCCAGTCCGCAAGAAGGCCCTCATTGCGAAATTTGGTTCGCTCAAGAAACTAAAGCTTGCTGGAATCGAAGAATTGATGCTTGTTCCAGGCATCGGTCAGGCCCAAGCTGAAATTATTCATCAGACTCTAGCCGAATCCGTAGAGTTGCCTGATTCAATAAACATGACAACAGGGGAGATAATTGAATCGTGATTAGAGAAACTCCGATTGATGTCCTGCTAGTCACAGGTATGTCTGGAGCAGGCCGTTCAACAGCCACTCGCGCATTGGAAGACCTAGGCTGGTTTGTTGTCGATAATCTGCCACCAGCCATGATTCAACAGTTTTTAGACTATGTGTCCGCCGGAAAAGTTTCCGACAAAGTCGCTATTGTCGCTGATGTGCGCGGTGGCACCGTTTTTGATGAATTGCGCACCGAATTGGAAAGTATCAAATCGCTCGGTCACGACGTTCGAGTGCTCTTTTTAGAAGCAGACGATGAGACTATCGTTCGCAGATATGAATCATCACGTCGTCCGCATCCATTGCAAACTGATGGCAGCATTCTGGAGGCGGTTCTCGCCGAACGACAATTTACCGGGGATTTGAGATCTTCCGCTGATGTTGTAATCGATACCAGCGAATTGAATGTGCATGAACTGCGACGCCGCATCGAAAGTGTGTTCGGTGACGATACTCGCGTCGCTCTGCGGGTAACAGTAATGTCCTTTGGCTTCAAGTATGGAATCCCAGTGGACGCTGACCTAGTTGCCGATATGCGCTTTTTACCAAACCCCTTTTGGGATCAAAACATGCGCGGCCTCACTGGCTTAGATGCACAAGTTAGTGATTATGTTCTGGCACAGCCTGATACCGTCAACTTTCTTGAGAAGTACACCGAGATTGTGCAGTTAGTCGAAGCTGGATATTTGCGAGAAGGAAAACGCTATGCGACTATCGCAATTGGCTGCACCGGTGGAAAGCATCGAAGCGTGGCCATTGCCCAGCATTTGGCAAGTCACTTAGGTCGAGCAGATGTAGATGTGCGAGTCACTCACAGAGATCTCGGAAAAGAGTAGAAAAACCACTCGAATCAGGTTTTTTCAGGGTTCGACAAAAAGGGTGCTTGCCAAGGTCGTTAACATTGTATGAATGGCTGACAGGCCAAAGGTTAATAGCAATTAATTTCTGTCAGCCTGATATTTCAATCGACAGGATTAGGACATGGCAATGACATCGGCAGTTAAAGACGAATTAAGCCGGTTGCCTGTGACCAAAATGTGTTGCCGAAAGGCCGAAGTCTCCACGCTTTTGCGATTTGCTGGCGGACTGCATCTGGTCGGAGGCAAAATTGTTGTAGAGGCAGAACTTGATACCGCCCAGGCTGCTCGCAGACTTCGCCAGAACTTACTTGAACTATTTGGTCATCAAAGTGTCATCTCAGTCCTTTCTGGCGCGGGTATCCGCAAGGGGAGTCGCTATATTGTGCGAGTTCCCACAGATGGCGAACACCTAGCCAAGCAAGTTGGTCTAGTCGATGGCGCTGGTCGCCCAATTCGTGGACTTCCGCCACACATTGTCTCGGCAAGCCTTTGTGACGCTCAAGCTGCTTGGCGTGGCGCTTTCCTGGCTCATGGCTCATTGACTGAACCAGGTCGGTCATCTTCACTTGAAATCACTTGCCCAGGTCCTGAGGCAGCATTGGCTTTGGTTGGAAGTGCACGACGCCTGAACATTGTGGCTAAGGCCCGTGAAGTGCGCGGCGTTGATCGAGTTGTTATTCGCGATGGCGATGCAATTAGCGCGATGCTTACCCTGATGGGTTCCCATGAATCGGTACTTGCTTGGGAAGAGCGACGCCTTCGCCGTGAAGTGCGGGCAACAGCAAATCGACTAGCTAATTTTGATGATGCAAACTTGCGCCGATCTGCTCGAGCAGCAGTTGCCGCAGGTGCCCGAGCTGCTAGAGCCATTGAAATTCTTGGCGAAGAGATACCAGATCACTTGCTTGAAGCGGGTAATTTGCGAGTCAATCATCAGCAGGCAAGCCTTGAGGAACTTGGCGCACTTGCCACCCCGCCGATGACCAAAGACGCAATCGCTGGACGTATTCGCAGATTGTTGGCTATGGCTGACAAACGCGCCCACGACCTAGGCATCCCAAATACCGAAGCTGGGCTCACACCTGATATGCTGGAACAGTAATTTCGACAGCCCCGATGATGTGGCCTTGCTCGCTGCCTTTTTAACCCAAGGCGTTTTGATGTGCGCGGTGTCGATATAATGTAATCAATTCGTGACCTTCATTTGTGTGGGTCCATTGTTTTAGGAGGAACGCCAGTGAGCGTCCGCGTAGGAATCAACGGTTTTGGCCGTATCGGTCGAAATTTCTTCCGTGCCATCGAGGCATCGGGTGCAGATATTGAGATTGTTGGCATCAACGATCTAACTGACAATAAGACTTTGGCTCACTTGCTAAAGTACGACTCAATCTTGGGTCGTCTGGGCAAGGACGTTACTTACACCGACGATTCAATCATCGTTGGCGGTAAGAAGATTGCTGCTCTTTCCGAGCGCAATCCGGCAGATCTTCCTTGGGGAGCACTAGGCGCTGACATCGTTATCGAGTCAACTGGCCACTTCACGGATGCTACTAAGGCTGCAGCACATATTGCTGGTGGCGCCAAGAAGGTAATCATCTCCGCTCCAGCGAGCAACGAAGATGCAACTTTCGTAATGGGTGTTAACCACGAAACATATGACCCAGCAACACATCATGTGATTTCAAACGCCTCTTGCACCACTAACTGCCTGGCTCCAATGGCTAAGGCAATCCACGATGCATTCGGTATTGATCATGGCTTCATGACAACGATTCACGCATACACAAACGATCAGGTTATTCTTGACTTCCCGCACAGCGACCTACGTCGTGCCCGTGCAGCTGCAACTAACATGATCCCAACTTCAACTGGTGCAGCAAAGGCAATCGGCCTTGTTCTTCCAGAGTTGAAGGGCAAACTTGATGGTTACGCTATGCGCGTTCCAGTCCCAACAGGTTCAGCCACTGACTTAACTGCTGTATTGAGCAGAGAAGTTACTGCTGAAGAAGTAAATGCGGTTGTTAAGGCTGCAGCCGAAGGCCCGCTAAAGGGTTACCTGTCTTACACCGAAGATCCAATTGTGTCGACTGACATCGTGACTGATCCGTCCTCATGCATCTTTGATGCAGGCGTGACCAAGGTTATGGGTCGCACAATCAAGGTTCTTGGTTGGTATGACAATGAGTGGGGTTACTCAAACCGTCTGGTTGACCTAACCACATTCGTCGGCGCAAAGCTCTAAAGCCGCATGACAATCGTAGGAATTGACCAGTTAGATGTAACTGGAAAGACCGTATTGGTTCGTAGCGACTTAAATGTTCCGCTAAAGGATGTCGATGGCGTACAAACCATCACGGATGATGGTCGCATTGTGGCCAGCGTTCCTACGATCAAGGCGCTTATCTCCAAGGGTGCCAAGGTGGTTGTTCTCGCCCACCTTGGCCGCCCAAAGGGTGCGCCTGAAGCAAAGTATTCATTGGCCCCAGCAGCCGCTCGCTTGAGCGAGCTGTTGGGTCAGCCAGTGACTTTGGCACCAACAACTAGTGGTGCGCAGGCCGCTGAAGTAGTTTCAGCACTGACTGATGGTCAAGTAGCCATGTTGGAAAATGTCCGCTTCGATGCGCGTGAAACCAGCAAAGTAGCGAGCGAACGCGAAGAGTTGGCCAATGAGTGGGCCCAACTTGGTGATGTGTTTGTTAGCGATGGCTTCGGAGTTGTCCATCGCGCACAGGCTTCTGTTACTGAACTCGCAAAGGCCTTGCCACATGCAGCCGGTCTACTTGTCGAGTCTGAAATCAAGGTTTTCCGTAAGGTTCTTGGTGACCCAGAACGCCCGTACGCAGTTGTGCTCGGTGGCTCAAAAGTCAGCGACAAACTTGGGGTAATCGAGAATTTACTTAACTCGGTTGATCGCCTGATTGTTGGTGGCGGAATGGCCTACACCTTCCTCGCGGCTCTTGGTCATAGCGTTGGAAAGTCACTGCTTGAAAAGGATCAGATTGAGACTGTTAAGGGTCTAATCGAGCGCGCAAAATCAACCGGAGTGGATTTGGTTCTGCCTGTTGATTTTGTCGTAGCTGACGATTTCGCCCCTGATGCAAATACTCAAATTGTTGCTGCAGATTCAATTCCTGATGACTGGGAGGGTTTGGACATCGGTCCGAAAACTCGTGAGCTATTCATCAGTAAATTGGCTGATGCCAAAACAGTTGTCTGGAATGGCCCACTTGGAGTATTCGAGATGGCTGCTTTCGCAAACGGCACTCGTGCGATTGCCGAGGCTCTAACTAAATTGGATGCCTTCACCGTAATCGGTGGTGGCGATTCGGCTGCGGCCGTTCGCTTGCTAGGCATCGACGAAGCCGGGTTTAGCCACATTTCAACTGGTGGCGGCGCAAGTTTGGAATTCTTAGAGGGCAAAACTTTGCCAGGTATCGCTGTTCTGGAGGACAACTAATGACTCGCACCCCGCTTATGGCTGGCAACTGGAAAATGAACCTCAATCATCTTGAGGCCATCGCTCTAGTTCAAAAGCTTGCATACACGCTAAACGATGATGACTTTGCGAATGTAGAGATTGCTGTGCTTGCACCATTCACTGATATTCGTTCAGTACAGACTTTGGTTGATGGTGATCGCATTGCACTTAAGTACGGTGCCCAAGATCTTTCAGCTTTTGACAAAGGTGCATACACTGGCGAAATCAGTGGCGTCATGTTGAGCAAGCTTGGCTGCACATTTGTCGCGGTGGGTCACTCTGAGCGTCGTCAGTACCACAACGAAACAGATGAACTGGTTAACGCAAAAGTTAAAACAGCTCTTCGCAATGACCTAACGCCAATTGTTTGTGTTGGTGAAGGCCTTGATATCCGTAAAGCCGGAGATCAAGTTTCCTACACTTTGGCACAGGTAGACGGTGCCCTGGAAGGTTTAACTTCCGCCCAGGTTGCCTCACTTGTAATTGCTTACGAACCAGTCTGGGCAATTGGCACTGGCGAAGTTGCGACCCCAGCTGATGCGCAGGAAGTTTGTGGAGCAATCCGCGAGCGTATCCGCGAAGTTCATGGCGCAGTTGCTGATCAGGTCCGCGTACTTTATGGCGGTTCAATGAAACCTGACAATGTAGCCTCACTTATGGCCGAAAAGGACGTAGATGGCGGACTTGTTGGTGGAGCGTCATTGGATCCTGACGATTTCGTCAGCCTTTGTCGCTACCGTTTGCACCCATAATTTAAGTTCTGACACCCATGTCAGGTATTGTTACCAAGTAACGTTCGCACACCGGGAGAATCAATGATCGCCGCTCTACAGGTAATTCTTGCAATCAACAGCTTGCTACTTATTGTTCTTGTGCTTTTGCATAAGGGCAAAGGTGGAGGGCTTTCTGATCTATTCGGTGGTGGCATGAGCAGTTCACTTGGTGGATCTTCAGTTGCAGAGCGAAACCTAGATCGCATCACTATCGCTTTAGCCCTAATCTGGGTAACTTCAATCGTGGTCCTTGGGCTTTTGCTCAAGACGGCCTAACAGCAACAGGGAGTCCTAATGGGCAGTGGTAGTGCAATTCGTGGAAGTCGCGTTGGCGCAGGTCCTATGGGCGAAGCCGAGCGCGGCGAAGCGGCACCTCGAGTAGTTATCGGTTACTACTGTTCTGAAGGTCATGAATCACACACGAGCTTTGCACACGATGCAGAAATCCCAGTGGAATGGGATTGCCCGAAGTGTGGGCTACCTGCTGGAACAGATAAAGACAATCCTCCTGTGCAGGAAAAGCATGCACCATACAAGACGCATCTTGCTTATGTGAAGGAACGTCGCACCGACTCTGAGGGTAAGGGTCTTCTTGATGAGGCTCTTGCTCGCGTTCGCGGTAAGTAAAACTTTTTAACTCAGCAACTCGCCTGATTCATCATCGATGATTAGGCGAGTTTTCTGTTTTCCATGTACTCCTGATGCGGGAATCTCCGTGACGGTGGTACCAGTGATGAGGACATCTACTATTGGCGCCTTTTCTTTGCCGCAACTTACTAACCAAACTTCTTGTGACGCATTAATTGTTGGATAAGTCCACGTCACGCGCACCGGTGGTGGCTTAGGGCTGTCCTTAATTGCCAATGTTCCCGAAGTAGCACTCAGCTGTGCACTGTGCGGAAACAATGAAGCCACGTGACCATCAGGGCCGATACTCAAGATAGTCACATCCATCAGGGTGTTGTCTGCACAAAACCGAGTCGTAGTGCACAGGTGCAGTGTCTTTGCGTAATCCTGTGCTGCTTGTTCAACAGACTCAGTCGTATCAGGACCGGGGACAGCATGGATCTTGACCCGAGGCGACTCAGTCAATTTTGGTAACACTAAGTCATTGCGATCGGGGTGTCCTATGGGCACATATCGTTCATCGCTCCACCAGATATGTAGCAACTGATTGTTGATAATCTCATCGATACTCAATAGTCCCGAAGCGATTGCCCCACCTACTCGTCCACCAGTTAAAGCAATGTGCGTCTCGCTGCCAAGCCAAGTGCGAGCGCTGATTAACGCCATAAGATCAGCGATGATCTCCTGGACCACTGTGTTGGAATCTGCAAACTTTGAGATTTCAAAATTGGTCATACTATTGCTCGGCACTTTTCTTTAAGCCAATGCCATCAATCCCATGTGCGTCGTGGATTACCTTTGCCACACCTTGAAGTGCTTGTAGGTAAATCTCATCTGCATCAAGCCGGCGCAACTCCTCAGCAATTTGCTCAGCAAGAGTGCGTCGGGGTAGTGCCACGGCAGCAATTGGAGCACGTGGAATCTCAAGTTGAGCAACTCGGCCATCAGGTCGAGTTAAGACCACTTCGCCCTTTGTCGTGGTCAGGATGACCTTACTGATACCTGGATCTTTGGCATGTACAACATGGGTTGGCACTTTTAGTCGCTTTTGCAACCAGCCTGCTAGCAGTAGCCCACTAGGAACTCGCGCTTGCACGAATACCGTAGCCGATGTGACTCTGCCCACTGGTTGGTCCAGTGCAGCCGCCAAGATTGAACGCCAAGGAGTAGTGC
>CAIVPQ010000195.1 GCA_903907835.1 uncultured Actinomycetes bacterium | reverse complement strand
TATCCTCAGCCATAGTGATTTGCACATGATCCACAAAATTTGAATTCCAGATTGGCTCGTAGAGGCTGTTGGCGAATCGAATAGCCATCATGTTCTGCACAGTTTCTTTGCCCAGATAATGGTCGATTCTAAAAACAGATCCGCTTGGGAACACTTCGCCGACAACACCATTTAGCTCTTGGGCACTCGCTAAGTCATGTCCAAATGGCTTTTCAATAACGACTCGGCGCCAAGCATCAGCATCTGAATCTGCCAAACCTGAACGTTTCAATTGTTGAATGACTACTGGAAAAAGACCTGGTGGAATAGAGAGATAGAAAGCATGGTTTCCACGCGTACCGCGGGTGACATCCAACTCTTCGACAACTTTCTTGAGAGTGTCGTAAGACTCATCGCTGTTCAAGTCGCCAGCAACAAATCGGATACCGGAAACCAATTGCTCCCAAACCTCTTCGCGAAACTCAGTGCGCGCAAACTCCTTAACAGAGTCATGAACAATCTTGGCGAAATCTTGATCAACCCAGTCCCGGCGAGCGAATCCAACTAAGGCAAAGCCAGGAGGCAGTAGGCCCCTATTTGCCAGGTCGTAGATTGCGGGCATAACTTTTTTGCGGGCAAGATCACCAGTTACGCCAAAAATAACTAGACCAGAAGGTCCTGCAACACGTGGAATTCTTCGATCGTCGGGATCTCGTAAGGGGTTAGTCACTTTGCTGCCTCCAGCACTGTTGAAAGCGCTTTGAGCAGGTTATTCCAAGCGGCGATGAATTTTTCGACACCTTCTTGTTCAAGTGTTGTGAAGACTTGATTTTGGTTGATACCTAGCGCCTCAAGGTCTTGCCACACCTGCAGAGATTCGGCTTTAGTGTGGCTGACTGAATCATCTGGGACTATGCCATGGTCTGCAACAGCATTGAGCGTTGCTTCAGGCATTGTGTTTACACAATTTGGTCCCACCAAATCAACCACGTATCTTGTGTCGTTGTAACTCGGATCTTTTACGCCAGTGGATGCCCAGAGCGGACGCTGGATGCGTGCACCAAGTGCCTCTAGATTTTTCCACCTATCGCTGTTCTGTGTCTCAACAAATGCCGCCCAGGCAAGTCGCGCATTAGCGATTGCGGCCTTACCTCTCATCTGCATGGCACTTTCTGAACCAATCGCATCCAGTTGCGCATCCACCAATGTGTCCACGCGAGATACGAAAAATGAAGCAACCGATTCAATCTTCGAAATGTCATGGTCATTTGCGTGTGCTGATTCAATTCCAGCAAACCATGCTTGAAGAACTTCGCGGTAGCGCTCAAGGGAGAAAATCAAAGTCACATTAACGCTTATCCCATGTGCCAAAACTTCAGTAATGGCAGAAAGCCCAGCCTTGGTTGCTGGAATCTTAATCATTAGGTTTGCACGATTTACCGTGTCCCAAAGTTCAATTGCCTGCGAGACGGTTGTAGTCGTGTCATCCGCTAGGCGTGGATCAACTTCGAGTGAAACACGGCCATCAACGCCATTAGTGCCTTGAAATG
>CAIVPQ010000194.1 GCA_903907835.1 uncultured Actinomycetes bacterium | reverse complement strand
TGTGGTCACAACACCTCGCGGCTTATTGAGTGCAACTACAACATGACCGCTGGTCTGAGCGATTCTGACATTGTCGACATGAATAATGTCCGCATCAGGATCAACACGACAACCGAGTTCGTCCATGACTACGCCATTTACACTTACTCGGCCCGCGATGATGAACTCTTCACATTTGCGGCGCGAGCCAAGACCAGCTGCAGCCAAAACTTTTTGGAGGCGAACTTTATTTTCTTCCACTGCTAGTTAGACACCAAATCAAAGATGTCTTCGACGCTATCTGGCATCGGCAGATGCTCGGCGATTGGCGGCAAATCTTCAAGTGACTTTAGTCCTAGACGCTCCAAGAAGTACGTAGTTGTGCGATAAAGATGTGCGCCTGTTTCGTTATCGTGGCCGACTTCTTCAATTAGGCCACGGGTAACTAGCGTGCGAACCACGCCGTCAACGTTGACACCGCGAATAGCGGAGATGCGAGCACGCGTTACTGGCTGGCGATAGGCAACTACTGCAAGTGTCTCAAGTGCGGCCTGAGTTAATCGAGCATGCTGACCATCAAGCACAAAACGTTCAACTACCGTTGCGCAATTGTCACGAGTCCAATAGCGCCAGCCACCGCCGAGTTCACGAAGATCAAAGCCACGACCTTGCACCGCATATTCCTGTGCTAAATCGTGAAGCGCGGTTATAACTTGTTCTGCAGGTGTTCTGGTCAATGTGGCTAGTTCAGAGACCGACATTGGCACATCTGCAACTAGCAACAATGCTTCAAGAGCAGCATTTAAAGTCGGGGCGCCGAGGCCGTCAGCATCATCTTCTTCATCTTCAGTAGCTGATTCACCATCAACCAATTCACCATCGACTAATTTGCCCTCAGATGGTTCGGTTTCTGTCTGCTCAATTTCCATGGTGTCTTGTTCATCCATTTCGTTGGTGTTCTCACTCATCAGAATCAGTCTCGCTTTCATCTACTGCTGTAACTTCAAGTTCTTCATCATCACTAGTGCTTAACATTTCATCGACATCAGTATTGTCACCGTTGGAATCGAATTCATCAATCTCATGAGCAATCACAGACTTATCATCGCCAACCCATCGGATCACCAACTCGCCTAGTGGCGTGGGTTGATCAAAGAGCACTACCCCATCTCGATAAATCTCAAGCAAAGCCAGGAACCGAGCAACAATTAGAAGAGTCGAGTCGCAGTCAAGAGTCAATGACTTAAAAGTTGCCTGACCTACTCTGCGCAAGCGATCAACCAAAATTGCGGCCTGCTCGCGAACTGAGACTCTCGCCGCATGGATGTGTTCAACTGATATGACTTCAGGCAACTTGGGTTCAAGCGCCCTTGCTGCGAGGTTTGCGAAATCATCAGGTCCAAGAGCGAGAACAACCTCTGGCAATAAGTTTTGGAAGCGTGGATCTAGACCGACAGTTCGTGGATGCTGACGACCTGCAGTTGCAAGACGGTGTTTAAAGTCAGCGCTCATCTGCTTGAAAGCGCGATATTGCAAAAGTCGAGCTAGAAGTAAATCACGCGCTTCAAGAACTGCGATGTCTTCTTCATCTTCGACTTCGCCACCAGGTAGCAAACGCGCAGCTTTTAGGTCGAGCAATGTTGCCGCAATAACTAAGAATTCTGTTGCCTCGTCAAGAGTCCATTCATCGCCACGGACCTTGATGTATCCCAAGAAATCATCTGTGACCTGATGCAAGGACAAAGCCGTCACATCTAAGCGATGTTTTGCAATTAGGGACAGCAAAACATCGAATGGTCCAGAGAATTCTTCTAACTGAACGAGGAAGGAATCTGACGGGTCTACTTGATCGTGCGCAGAGACGTCAGGCGCCGGGGGCGCCATGGCGGACATTACTTAGCAACCGCACCCTTCAATTCAAGGCGGGAAACAAGTTCCCATGCCAAATTGCGGTAGGCCACAGCACCTGTTGATGTTGGAGCGTGTTCGACGATTGAGACTCCAGCCTTAGTGGTTTCTGGGAACTTCACCGTGCGAGAGATGATGGTGTGGAAAACCTCATCGCCAAACATGTCGTGGACCGCTTCGATGGTCTCGCGAGTATGCAAAGTGCGCACATCGACCATAGTTGGCAAAACGCCATCAATGGTTAGGCGGTTGTTCAAACGTTCCTTTACCTTGCCGATTGTTTCGCGCAACATCTCAACGCCGCGCAATGCAAAGAACTCGCACTCCATTGGGATGATGACGCCATCGGATGCTGTTAGCGCATTTACGGTAAGCAGCCCTAATGATGGTTGGCAATCAATCAGGATGTAATCGTAAAGTGGGCGCACTGATTCAAATGCCCTATCCAAAGCGAACTCACGAGCAACTTCCCCAGCAAGACGTAATTCAGCCGCGCTGAGTTGAATGTTCGCTGGAAGTAAATCAAGACCAGCAACTGAGGTCTTCACAATAACTTCACTTGCTGGCGTACCAGAACTGTCCATCAACATGTCATAAACAGTGCGTCGACCTTCAAGTACTGATGGCGCAACACCTAAACCGATTGATAGCGAGCCTTGTGGGTCCATATCAACCATCAAAACTTTGCGACCAGCTTCGGCTAACGCAGCACCTAGGTTAATTGTGGTCGTGGTCTTGCCAACGCCACCCTTTTGGTTGGTCATGGCAATGACGTAAGCCGGACCATGATTTGCAAGAGGCGCTGGCGCAGTGAAAGTTGGGATTGGGCGACCAGTTAAGCCGATGGGGCCAACTTCAGGGCTCACCAAAGGAGTTACAGACGCTTGGTGATCGGCTGAAACATTACTATCTGGCGCAACTGGGTCGCTCATGTGGTGATCCTGAGGAATTGGAACTGTCATGTCGTGTTTCCTTCCCACAAATTTCTCATAGCGACCGCTAGGAAAGCGATCAAAATAGTCGTCGGGGAAGACTTGACTGATTTTAGAATACGACACAAAAATGACATTCAGCGGTATCTAGGTGTGGATTTCTGGTGTGTTTTTTCCCGCGCGTGTCGCTTGGTTATTGTTTGAGTCTGGCCCGTGGATGAGCGGTAGCGTAAACCTCTCGAAGTTGGTCAACTGTCACCAACGTGTAGACCTGGGTTGTGGTTACTGATGCGTGGCCGAGTAACTCCTGCACAACGCGCACATCCGCTCCGTTTTCGAGCAAATGAGTAGCAAATGAGTGGCGCATAGTGTGTGGTGAAATCTTGCCCTCAAGGCCTGCCTTAGTTGCGGCAGTCTGCAAAATGGCCCAAGCGCTTTGCCGCGAGAGTTTGCCGCCACGAGCATTCAAGAAAAGTGCGCTGACCCCCTGCCCACCTGCTACTAGTACCGGGCGCGAACGAACCAAATAAGCCTCAAGCGCAACGAGGGCAACTTTGCCGACCGGAACTAGACGTTCCTTTTGGCCCTTGCCACGTAGCCGCAAAATTGGTGTGTGAACGGATAATTGAGCCACATCATCTAGATGCAAGTCCATGAGTTCGGAAATTCGAGCTCCCGTGCCATAGAGGAGTTCAAGCAGCGCGCGATCTCGAATCATGAGAATGCCAATATCAGTTGAAGCATCTGCACCGACAGCAGCTAGTAATTTTTCAACATCAGAAAGCGTGATGGCCTTGGGTAATCTTTTGGCTGCCGTTGGAGGTTTCACTGTCCGTGAAGGATCGGAAGTTGTGACACCTTCACGAGCAAGAAAAGCATGAAAGCCACGCACCGCAATGACTGTTCGCGCAGCAGAAGATAGTGCCAGAATCGCGTTACCATCACTGCC
>CAIVPQ010000193.1 GCA_903907835.1 uncultured Actinomycetes bacterium | reverse complement strand
TGGTTTCAACAACGGCAGGATCTGCTGCCAAAGCCGCATCGATAGCTTCAATTAATGGACCATCATCAGAGACCACAGCAAGTCCACGTCCAGCCACAATTGAATCAACATCTCCTTCGCCAGCAATCAATCCATCGAGTACTTGACGTGCAAGTTTGTCATTTAGTGCGCCTTCAGCAATGAGCGCCTCAATGCGAGAAAGTTCGACATGAGTTACACCAAGTGCTTCGACTTCCACTCCACGCTCATTGGCAACGCGAGCAAGTTCGCCTGTGTACCATTTGCGGGCTGCATCTGGATTCATTCCAGCAGAAACTGCGGCTTCAACGAGATCAAGAACACCTGCATTCATCAGGTTCTGCATTTCCAGATCGCTGATGTTCCAAGCAGCGGTTAGACGAGTGCGTCGCACTGCCGGATTCTCAGGCAAACTCGCGCGCAATTCTTCAACCCATTCGCGAGAAGGCGCAATCGGCATTAGATCTGGTTCAGGGAAGTAACGATAATCTTCAGCTTCTTCTTTTGATCGACCTGACGTTGAGATACCAGTGTCTTCATGCCAATGTCGAGTCTCTTGGACAATGCGATCGCCTGCTGTTAATCGAGCAGCATGGCGCATTACTTCATAACGAACAGCACGTTCAACCGAGCGCAATGAATTCACATTCTTGGTTTCAGAACGTGTCCCAAGTTTTGATTCTGGAGTTTCGCGCAGTGACAAGTTCACATCACAGCGAAGTGATCCTTGTTCCATCTTGACGTCACTTACGCCAAGTCCGCGCAAGATCTCACGAAGTGCACTCACATATGCCTTGGCAACTTCTGGTGCATACTTTCCCGTTCCCTCAACTGGCTTGGTGACGATTTCAATCAATGGGATACCTGCGCGGTTGTAGTCCACCAAGGAATAATCTGCGCCATGGATTCGACCAGTTGCTCCACCCATGTGCAGATTCTTGCCGGTGTCTTCTTCCATGTGGGCGCGCTCAATTGGCACTCGGAATGTCTTTGGACCTTCATCAGTATCAATGTCGACATCTAGGTAGCCTTCAAAAGCAATCGGCTCGTCGTACTGTGAAGTCTGGAAATTCTTGGGCATATCTGGGTAGAAATAATTCTTACGAGCGAAGCGACACCAAGTAGCAATTTCACAGTTAAGTGCCAGCCCAATACGAATTGCGGACTCAACGCCAATGCGATTAAGCGCCGGTAACGCCCCTGGCAAGCCAAGACAAACAGGACAGACTTGAGTGTTAGGTTCTGCACCGAAGACCGTTGAGCAACCGCAGAACATCTTGGTATTTGTGCCGAGTTCTACGTGAACTTCAAGACCCAATACTGGATCAAAGTTTGCAATGGCTTCTTCGTACTTCATTAATGCTTCAGCCATTAGGCACCTGCCAATTCAGGGGCTTGAGCCCAGATTGGGCCGCCCCACTTACTGAGTAACTCGCGTTCAATCGCTGCCCCAACGTTGTACAAGCGATCATCTGCCATGGCTGGAGCCATAATCTGTAGTCCAACCGGCAAGTTATCTTCTGGGGCAAGGCCGATTGGCAATGACATTCCAGGAAGCCCGGCAAGGTTGACCGGGATGGTGGCCACATCATTTAGGTACATCGAGACCGGATCGGCCATTTTCTCGCCGATTTTGAATGCTGTTGTTGGCGCAGTTGGGGAAATCAACACATCAACCTGCGCAAAGGCCTTAGCAAAATCTTGCGCAATTAAGGTACGAATCTTTTGGGCTTGACCATAGTAAGCGTCGTAATAACCAGCAGATAACGCATAAGTTCCCAACATGATGCGACGAATAACTTCAGGTCCAAATCCCGCCGCACGAGTTTCGCTCATTACTTGTTCGACAGATTTTGAGCCATCGTCACCTACGCGCAGGCCAAAACGAATGCCATCGAATTTTGCAAGATTGCTTGAGCATTCACTTGGCAAGATGAGGTAATACGCAGCAAGCGCATGTGGGAAATTCGGGCATGAAACTTCGACTACTTCAGCGCCAAGCCCCTCTAGAAGTGTCACTGTTTCATCAAAACGGGTCTGAACTCCGGCTTGGAATCCTTCGCCACTTAATTCCCGAACAACACCAATCTTCATACCCTTAACATCGCCACGACGAGCGGCGCCCACAACATCAGGCACGGGCTTGTTAATTGAAGTTGAATCTCTAGGATCATGACCCGCAATAACGCTGTGCAAAAGTGCGGTGTCCAAAACATTGCGGGCACATGGACCAACTTGATCGAGTGACGATGCAAGGGCAACCACGCCGTAACGACTTACGCCACCATAAGTTGGTTTAACTCCAACAGTTCCAGTCACTGCAGCAGGTTGACGAATAGATCCACCGGTATCACTGCCAATAGCAAGTGGTGCTTCAAATGCAGCAAGGCACGCTGAAGATCCACCACCAGAGCCACCCGGAATTCGTTCCAAATCCCAAGGGTTATGCGTTGGACCATAAGCAGAATGTTCAGTCGAAGAACCCATCGCGAATTCATCCATGTTGGTTTTGCCAAGAATTGGAATGCCTGCATCGCGCAACTTTGTAACGACGGTTGCGTCATACGGCGGGATCCAACCTTCAAGCATTTTTGAACCACACGTCGTTGGCAAACCCTTGCTCGCCAAAATATCCTTTAGGCCAAGGGGAACACCAGCAAGGGCTGACAAGTTCTGGCCATCGGCTCGTTGTGCGTCAACGGCTGCGGCTGCATCTAACGCACCTTTGGAATCAACATGTAAAAATGCATGGACATCGCCATCAACAGCAGCGATGCGATCTAAATGAGCTTGGGTAATTTCCACTGAAGAAACTTGGCCCGCATTCATTGCCTCGACTAAATCAGAAGCATTCATTCGAATGAGGTCAGACATGTTTACTCCTCATCCAAGATGCGTGGAACGCGAAAACGTGAATCTTCTACCGCCGGAGCACCAGCAAGGGCTGCCCCTGGCGCTAAGGAGGCAACTGGAATGTCCTCACGAAAAACATTTGTCATCGGGACTGGATGGCTCATAGCTGGAACATTGGCAGTATCAACTTGAGAGACTTGGGCAACCGCATCCAAAATGGCGTCTAGCTGCTTGGCAAAATGCTCGAGTTGGTCATCAGCAATGTTGATGCGAGCCAGATGCGCCAAATGGGCTACTTCTTCACGGGAAATTGCGGTCATGTGCCCAATTCTATTGCGCGTCCTACTTAGTCAGTGACGCGAGCGTGATTTCTGGTCCTTGCTCGAGCAACAACTTGAATCCCTGTGCATCCAAAATCGGGCGACCCAACTCTTCGGCTTTTGCGGCTTTTGAGCCAGCACCCTCGCCAATCACAACAAAGTGGGTATTTTTAGAAACGGAACTTGCTGCTTTCCCACCGCGGCTAGTTATTGCCTCTTGCGCACTTTCGCGCGTGAAACCCTCAACAGTTCCGGTCACAACAATGGTCAGACCAGCAAGTGTTTGGGGACCAGAATCGATTTTTTCATCAAACATCCGAACGCCACCTTGACGCCACTTTTCAATAATTTCCCGATGCCATGGCTCACTGAACCATTCGACTATCGCAATTGCTGTCGTCGCGCCAATCCCTTCGACTTGGGAAAGGTCTTCGACAGTTGCACGACTTAGATCATCAAGATTCGTAAAAGCCTTAGTTAATGCTTGCGCAGTTGGTGGACCAATGTGCCGGATCGAAAGCCCAGCCACAATTCGCCAAAGCGGCTTCGCTTTTGCGACTTCTAGTTGAGCCAACAGAGTCTTTGCATTTTCAGCCAGATCTCGGTTCGCGCCCTTAACGAAGAAATCGCTAGTCGCCAACTTTTCTTCAGTCAGCAAAAACAAATCTCCCTCATCATTTATTACCTGATCTTCAAGCAGTGCCCTTGCCGCTTTCTCGCCCAGACCCTCAATGTCAAGCACTGCGCGGGAACCAAGATGTTCAAGGCGCCCACGCAATTGAGCCGGGCAGCTTTGCGTATTAGGACAACGCAAATCTTTGTCATCTTCTTTTTCTGGAGCCAAATCCGAACCACACTCAGGGCAATGTGTGGGCATTACAAATGGCCGTTGCGTTCCATCTCGTTCCTCGACAACTGGACCAAGAATTTCAGGGATTACATCTCCGGCTTTGCGCAAGAAGATTTTGTCACCGATTAGGACACCTTTTCGAGTGACTTCAAATCCGTTGTGCAAGGTTGCGTAACTTACTGTTGAACCCGCAACTAGAACAGGCTCTACTTGTGCGCGCGGAGTAATGCGACCAGTACGTCCCACCTGAACTGAAATATCGAGCAAGGTTGTTCGTACAACTGTCGGTGGGTACTTAAATGCCACAGCCCAACGAGGTGCACGCGCAGTAAACCCGAGTTCATCTTGTTCGCGCAAATCATCAACTTTGACTACAACGCCGTCAATATCATGTTCAATTTCTTCGCGGTGAATACCGAAGTAAGTTATGTACTCTTTTACTTCTTGAGCACCTTGTACGACTTTCACTCGCGCAGAAGTTGGTAAACCCCAAGACTTCATAATCTCGTAGGCGTGCGACTGAGCATTGATTTCGAGGCC
This sequence comes from uncultured Actinomycetes bacterium, assembly GCA_903907835.1. Classification (GTDB taxonomy): domain Bacteria; phylum Actinomycetota; class Actinomycetes; order S36-B12; family UBA5976; genus UBA5976. The sequence goes on along the minus strand of CAIVPQ010000193.1, from coordinate 31,663 downwards.
CTCATGTGCACCGATTCCGTGCACAATTAAACCGAGCCGAGACAGCGCAGATTTGGCTCGCTCTAATTCGTCAATGTGCTTTTGGAGAGTTTGCGCCTGCTTTGAATCAGCAGTTTTCCCATCGGCACGAATGCGAGCTTCGTTAACAGCCTCAATACGCTTATCAATGCGTTGGCGCAAAGTCCCAGCAGCAGCATTTCGCGGGTTGGCGAATGCAGTTCGTCCAACGGCTGTGACTTCAAGATTGATTTGGTCGAATTGCGCCAATGAGAAATAAACCTCACCACGGACCTCTAGGAGTTCAGGAATGCGAGCGCCAGGAACTGCCTTTAAAGTCTGCGGAATGCAGGTCATGTATTCCATATTCGCTGTGACATTTTCACCCACGCTGCCACTGCCTCGAGTAGCTAAGGTTTCTAACTCGCCATTGCGATAAACAGCATTGATTGCTAACCCATCTATTTTCAATTCACAGAGAAATGCGTGTCCGCCTACTCGAGTGAGCCAATTTTCAAGTTCGGCATCATCAAAGACGTTATCCAAACTCCACATCTTTGTGGGATGTTGAAATTCACCAAAGACATCCGATGCTTGCCCACCCACACTTTGCGTTGGCGAATCGCCAGTGATAATTTCTGGATACTTTGCCTCAATGGATTCAAGCTCTCGAAATAATTCGTCATACTCAATGTCAGAGATCGTGGGCTTGTCATGCAGGTAATAATCGTTGCGAGCCTGTTCAATTAGTTCCACAACCTGATCTCGACGTTCACGCACCTCTAATGGGATAGTCATGAATCAACCTCCCGGAGGGCCTTAGAAATGAGATTTAACATCTCTATTCTCTCGCGCGCTTGTGACAAAGGCATGGAAATCAGGCCGCAAGGTGGTGAAAGCAAAATGTGCTGCGCCAAAGTCTGGGTCGAAAATCCGATTTGATTGGCCAAAGTCTTGAGAATTTCAATACCAGATTTCACATTTTGAGCGCTGATCCCAAGCACCATTAAGTTTCCAGCATCTGACTGTTCGCCTAATACATCTGGCAATTTTGAACCGTAAAGCGATGCGTCAATGGACATTGCTTTGAATCCGGCACTCGATATCAGTCCAAAAGGCAGATTTGGTGCACATGAGTGCAGGATGTTTAATCCGCTATGCGCCTTCGTGATCTGACCTAAAGCAATCTGGGCCTCATGCGGTTCTGGTGGCGTGTAAGCCCCCCATCCGCTTTGAGTTTTAATCTCACCATTGATTACTGCTGGCAAGGATGGCTCGTCAATCTGCAAAATTATATTGGCGCCGGGAATACGACTTTGTATTTTTGCCACATGATCGAATGCCGCTTGAGCGAGTGCAACAGACAACTCTCGACACACACCATTATCTCGAAGCAATCTGTCACCAGAGGGTAATTCCAAATTTGCCGCAAGTGTCCACGGGCCAACAAGTTGAACTTTGAAATCACCTTCATAACCCTGGTACATCTCTTCAACAACATCTAAATCTTCATCCCAAAAGGCATCTGCCCGACGCAAGTCTCGACCGCGGCTGCGCGCTAATCGCCATCCAGTGGGTGATGTTTCAACCGAAAAATCTGTCGAGACTAACGACACAAGAGAAGCCGTTCGACCAATCATGTCTGCACCTGGACCACGTTGTGGCAATTCCCCAATGTGTGGCAAATCTTGGCATGTGTCTCGGATTACCCGAGCAACTTCACGAACATCTACCCCAGGCCACGAACCTATGCCAGTAACAGCAGCTGGCTGCACTACACCGAAGCCGAACGTCGTGAACGCGAAATTGTAGCCGAGCCAATAACGCGAGTGCCGTCATAAAGTACCGCTGCTTGTCCAGATGCTACACCTCTGAGGCTCTCAGCGAGTGTGATAGTTACTAACTCATCAGCCACATGAACTGTTGCTGGCAACGCATCGCCATGAGCCCGGATTTGAACATGGACTGCTTGACCATTAACAGGTAGCGGGCCACCCCAACGTGGCTTAATTGCCTCAATGATGTCGATTTCAAGCAAAGTTGGTGGACCAATCATCACAAGGTTTTGTGAAACATCTACATCAACGACATAACGGCGTTCACCATCGCCAGTTGGGTTGCCTAATGCAAGCCCGCGACGTTGACCGACTGTAAAGGATTGTGCGCCCTTATGTGTGCCAACCTTGTTGCCCGTTTCTGCATCAATCACATCGCCCGGAGAAGTCTCAATCTGACGGGCCAACCACCCAGCAGTATCACCATCAGGGATGAAACAAATGTCGTGACTATCTGGTTTTTGCGCGACCAAAATTCCACGAGCTTCAGCCTCTGCACGAACTTCAGTTTTTGTGCTGTTGCCTAGCGGGAACATTGAGTGTGAAATTTGTTCAGAAGTTAAGACGCCAAGAACATAGGACTGGTCTTTATCAGGATCAATCGCGCGATGGAGTTCAGTTCCATTAGGTCCTTGGAAAACTTGGGCATAGTGTCCAGTGCAAACTGCATCAAAACCAAGTGCCATCGCACGATCGAGGAGCGCTTCAAACTTGATGCTTTCGTTACAGCGCAGACATGGATTCGGAGTTCGACCAGCAGCATATTCTGAGATGAAATCATCAATTACTTTTTCCTGGAATTCGGCAGATAGATCCCAAACATAAAACGGTGCGCCCAACATGTCGGCAGCTCGAAAAGCATCATTGGAATCTTCGATTGTGCAGCAACCGCGTGCTCCTGTTCGATGAGACTGCGGATTGCGCGAAAGCGCCAAGTGAACTGCGGTCACATCGTGCCCCGCATCAACTGCGCGGGCGGCGGCTACCGCTGAATCAACGCCACCAGAAAGCGCTGCTAATACTTTCATCGCACACCCACTTCAAGTAAAGGTTTTGGCACTCCGGCACGCTTTGCCCGTTCGATTGCTTCAGGCAACGCAGCTATGAGCGCGTCCACATCACTCTTTGTAGAACTATGTCCGAGTGAAAAACGCAAAGTACAGCGGGCCAATTCTGGATCAGCGCCCATAGCAATCAATACATGTGAAGGCTGCGGAACTCCTGCATTACAGGCAGAACCTACCGAGCACTCGACTCCCTTGGCATCAAGAAGCATCAAGAGCGAATCGCCAAGACAACCTGGAAATGAGAAGTGAGCATTGTTAACTAGGCGATTTTCAATAGATCCGTTAAAGATTGCATCTGGAACCAGAGTCATCACTCGAGAAACTAAATCATCACGAAGTGCTTTCACACGAGCGACATTTTCATCTCTTTGCCCGACTGCTATCTCAATGCCTGTTGCAAAACCAACAATTGCTGGAGTGTCTAGCGTGCCAGAACGGACATCCCGTTCTTGCCCACCACCGTGTATCAGCGGAGTAACTGAACAGTCGCGGCTAATCACAAGAGCGCCTACACCGTGAGGTCCACCTACTTTGTGTGCTGACACAGTCATCGCGCAAACACCTAGTTCAGCAAAATTAACGTCAATCCATGACGGAGCTTGAACCGCGTCAGTATGAAAACGAATTCCGAATTCGCGAGTCACCGCAGTCAGACTGGCAATGTCATTGATAGAACCGACCTCATTATTGGCCATCATCACACTAACGAGAGCAACGTCTTCTGGGTTTGTTCCAATTGCATTGCGAAGCGCCTGTGCAGTGACTACCCCTTTAGCGTCCGCTTCAATCCAAGTGACGGTAAATCCATCGCTTTGCCGCAACCACTCAACGGGATCAACAATTGCGTGGTGTTCAACACTGCTAACAAGAATTCGATTTCGTCTTGCATCATTTTCGCGCTGATTCCAAGCAATGCCTTTGATAGCGATATTGTTGGCTTCAGTTCCTCCTGCGGTAAAAACGATTTCAGCAGGTCTGGCACCTAATGCGCGGGCAACTTTTTCACGAGACTCTTCAACGACCCGCCGAGCCTTACGACCTGAGGCATGTAAAGAAGAAGGGTTGCCTGGATCAGCCAGTAGCCCTGCCATTGCCGCAACGGCCTCGGGATACATCGGGGTCGTAGCGGCGTTATCTAAATACGCCATAAAGGCTAGTCTAGGTTAGATTTTGGCCGCTGGTGTTCTGGCAAATTTGAGGTAGCGATTACCCAAGGAATCGAGTTTTGCCTTAACAACTGGCTCAAAGAATCTTGTTGAAATTTTCCAGAAGGCTAAAGTCAACAACATGACCAAGAAGTATTGTGGCCAAAAAGTACCTAATGCATCTGCTTGACTTTCAGGCAGTCGCGCAAAGACATTGTCTAAGAATGTGATTGCTAGCCAGTGCCAGGCAAATATCGGAAATGCCACTGCCCCTGCAAAATTACAGACATCCTGTATGCGCGAACTTGGATTCACTGGATTTAATTGTGCGAGCAGCACAATCAGCGGAACGAATACAAAAGAGGCAAGGAATGATGCGGTGAAACCATATTCACGATCCAAGTAGGTGAACCCTGCGACGAAAACAATTGTGAGGACGAAACAAGCCAGACGAAGATCCAAACGATTCTCGTTTAACCACTTACGCAAAAGTAAGCCGACACAAATTCCAACTATTGCTCGACCTAAGGCGTTGAAGCCGAAGTAAACACCATTTTGCTGGATCCAGCCATTATCCAAATAAAAGCCCAAAGCCTGAAGCCCAAAGCCGAAACATATCAAAGCCCAAAGTCGGCTTAGTCCCACATATTTGATGCTGACTAATGTCGTCACCGTTCCCCACCAAAGTGCGGCAAGGCTCCACAATGGCACTGCCCAGGTCATGGCTGCTCTGCTAGAAATTTGTAGGAGGGAAACTGCTACGAACCAAGACCAAATTGGCTTGCCAAAAAATGGATTTATCTGGTTTGAACCATCGACAATTGAGCCAATCAAAATACGAATGAGTTCATAACCCAAGGAAGCGAATAAAACAACAAATACCAGTGGCCACAGGCGCGAGAATCGTTTCCAGAGGAAGCGCGAAATACCAGCATCTGAATATTGCTTCTGACTCATCCGCTTAATGGACTCGTAGGCCACGAACCCACTAAGGACAAAGAAAAAATCAACGACTGCGTAGTGGATTTGTTGAATGTGAAGAATTGAATTTAACGCGGAGTTACCGACATGTGTTGAAACAACAATTAGGGCGCCAAACCCCCGGAAGAGGTCAAGGTAGAGAAACCTTTGGCCCTGTTGCTGCAAAATGCTCAATGCAATCCCCGTAATAGCTAGTCAATAAGCGCGATTACCTATTTCCTATTGTTTAACACTTCTATCAATTTTGGCACAATCTCGCCAACGTCACCGACAATGCCAAGATCTGCATTGTGCAACATCGGAGCATTCTCATCTATATCAATGGCGACGACGCATCTCGCACTTTGCATACCAGCCAGATGGTGAATAGCACCCGAGATACCAAGCGCGAAATAAAGATCTGGCGAGACTGTGGCGCCTGACTGGCCGACAAGTAAATCACTCGGACACAACTGCAAGTCGATTACCGCTTGTGTTGCCCCGATTGCCGCACCTAAGGCATCCGCCAAACCTTCAACAGAATTTTTAAAATTCTCTTGATTGCCCACTCCCCTACCGGCTCCGATAACAATTTTTGCTTCGGTTAATTTCGGCCTCGAGCTTGTCTCAGTGCGAGGGCCCATCTTGACCGTGAGTGCTTTAGTTGAATCAGCGAAATTGGTGAATACCTCGACAACCTTTAAATCTTTTTGCTTGCTCTCAACACCTGGGTCGCTTGGGTGAACAGTGACAATCGTCACTCCGGTGCTAACTGAGGAAATAACCGTGGAAAACCCACCAAAGATTTCTTGGCGTGCGATTAACTTTTCGCTCTGATCAAATTCGAGCGCAGAAATATCTGTGAGTACTCCACTATTAGAAAGAACAGCAACTCTGCCAGCGATTTCTTTGTTATCAACTGAAGTCTCTAGCAAGACCGCATCGGGTTCATGAGAAGTAATCAACTCGATAAGAAAATCTGCCTTGGCCGAATTGCCATGATTATAGATTTTTTCATTTGTATTCAGATAGATTGCGCTAGCCCCGCGTTGAGCTAATTCTTCAAGTAACTCGTCTGAAACGACAGAGCACAGAGCCACCGAAACATCACCAAGTCCGCTGGCAAGGCTCACGAGGCCAAGGGTTGCTTTAGACCAAGCCAACTCAGTCGGTTCGGCAAGGACAAGAATATTTCTCATATCAATTCCGCCTTAGATGAATTTCTCGGCGATAAGAAAATCTTCAAGAGCTGATAAGGCGCCAGCCTCATCTACTATTCGCCCTGCGGACCTTGGTGGTCGCAAAGTTTGAGAATGCACTTTGGTGAAACTCTCCAAATTAGGAGTTAAGCCCAAATCAGCTAGTGAAATTTCTTCAATTTCGGCTTTCTTGGAAGCCATAATGGCTTTGAAATTTGGCAGCCTTGGGGTGTTTGTCTTGTCAGTCACAGAAACAACTACTGGCAATGGTGCCGAAAGCTCATCAGTTCCAGATCCAGAAATTCTCTGGACCCGGGCAATTCCTGCCTCAATTTCTAGGCTCAATGCCATCGTGAGTGTCGGAACTTTTAGTCGCGTACCAACCATTGAGGGAATAACTCCCATGCCAGCATCCGTTGATGCTGAACCAAAAAGTACCAAATCAAAGTCACGCGATTTCAAGTAACTCGCCAGAACCAGTGATGTGGCCAGTGCATCAGCGCCGGCTAAACCCTCATCTGTAATCAAGGCTGCATGATTTGCACCAAGCGCAAGTGCCTTTCGCAAACTATCCACCGCTCGAGATGGGCCCATTGACACCACGGTTACTTCACCGTCAAACTGCTCTGCCTTACGCACGGCTTCTTCGATAGCGAATACATCTCCATCGCTTATTACCCGGTCAGCTGCATTTCGATCCAAATTCAAAGATTCGGGGTCCAGTTGTTTTTGCGACCAACTATCTGGGACTTGCTTAATGCAAACACAGATCTTCATGACTGGCTCCGAATGAATAGGTGATTAATTGCTAATCTACACGCGTAGTTGTCAGCGAGCCGCAAACATCAGATTTACTTGCTATCCGTCTTTATCAGTTCAGACTAGTTTTACGCGTTTAAATCTGGTGAGTTGAATTTTGCTTTTCCAGGACCTTGTTCGATAAATGACTGCATACCAATTTTTTGATCTTGAGTGCCAAATAACTTTGCGAACAAAACTTGCTCGAGAAGTAAGCCTTCCTCAAGAGACACTTCAAGCCCACGATCGATAGCGAATTTAGCTGAGTAAATCGCATCTTTAGGTCTTGCCGCAAGCTGTTTGGCCAAATCTAAGGCGCGATCGAGCAGTTCGCCTTCAGCAACAACTTCGTTTACCAAGCCCATCGACAAGGCTTCAGTCGCTGCGACAAAGCGCCCGGTAAAAATCAAATCCTTAGCGCGCGCGGGGCCGATTAATCTGGAAAGACGTTGAGTCCCACCCGCACCTGTGATAATTCCAAGCAAAATCTCAGGTTGACCTACAAGCGCGGAATTGCTCGCGATACGCAGGTCGCATGCCAGCGCTAATTCCAACCCACCGCCGAGTGCATACCCAGTGATTGCTGCGATTGTCGGCATCGGCAAATCCGCTACGGCATTGAATGCGGCCTGCAAAAAAGGAGCTTCAATTTCTGCTTGCTCCTGCGTCCAGTGGACCATCTCTTTGACATCGGCGCCAGCTGCAAAATTATTTGGACCGCCATAAAAAACTACTGCTCGAACTTGCTGGTCGCGCGCTAGCAATTCGCACAGGTTGGTGATCTCGTCTTGCAAGGCACGGTTGAGCACATTCATCTTGGGGCGATCGATAGTTATGAACGCGACATTTTCAAAAGTATCTACGTGCAAAAAATCAGCCATGCAATAAACATTAGCCACGAACGCGCCAAGTCACACTAAAGTGGCATTTATTCGGCAAGATAGTTATAGGGCGCCGATGCTTTTGGTGCCCTTTGCGTTTTGGCTCTGTGTGTATTTAAAGGATGTGACGAAGTGAATACTGGGATGCAAATAGGCAATCCAGAACCGCTTGGCGCTACTCCTGCAAATGGAGGAACAAACTTTGCCATCTGGGCACCTGATTCAACCCGAGTTGAATTGTGCTTGATAAATACTGATGGTTCACATTGGAACATGGACCTGATTGGTTACACCAAAGGTGTGTTTCACGGATTTGTACCCGAAGTTGGTCACGGTCAGCAGTACGGATTTCGTGCACATGGCGCTTGGCTGCCAGAAGATGGTCTGCGATTTAATCCGGCAAAATTACTAGTCGATCCATACGCAAAAGCAATCACGGGCGAACTAATTCTTGATGAATCAATTTTTGGTCACGTTGGAAACGATGACACAATTTTCAACGACTTGGATAGCAGCAAATTTGTACCGCATTCCGTTGTGGTTGACGACCCATACGACTGGAGCGACGACAAGCGCCCAAACATAGCCTTGGAAAGCACCATCATCTATGAAGCTCATGTTGTTGGCTTGACCAAACTGCATCCCGATGTTCCAGAACATCTGCGAGGCACTTATGCCGGTATGGCGCACCCAGCAGTAATTGATCACCTGAAAACTTTGGGAATCACAACTGTTGAGCTGCTACCTACGCAACAGTTTGTGAGTGAGACATTTTTACTTTCCAGAGGTGCTAGCAACTATTGGGGTTACAACACTCTGGGTTTCTTTGCCCCACATGGTCAATATGCTGCATCTGGCACTACTGGACAACAAGTTCGTGAGTTCAAAGACATGGTCAAGGCATATCACGCAGCTGGACTTGAAATCGTGCTTGATGTCGTTTACAACCACACTCCAGAGGGAAATGAATTTGGTCCAACGCTGTCTTTACGCGGCTTGGATAACGGGTCCTACTACCACCTTGATTCTGAACCGAGACACTATTGGGATTCCACGGGCTGCGGTAACACTGTCAATGCATGCAACACCCAGACTCTTCGCTTGATCATGGACTCCTTGCGCTACTGGGTTGAGGAGATGCACGTGGATGGCTTTAGGTTTGATCTGGCCACAGCGCTGGCCCGCAACAGTGCACATCAGGTAACCCTTGAAGGCGGACTGATTACTGCAGTTGCTCAAGATCCAGTATTAAGAAATGTAAAACTAATTTCCGAGCCTTGGGATGTTGGGCCTAACGGCTACCAAGTCGGTTCCTTTCCTGCACCTTGGAGTGAATGGAACGATCAGTTCCGCGACACTGTTCGGGACTTTTGGCGTGGACAAAGTGGTGGAGTTGCAGAACTTGGCTGGCGTCTAACTGGATCTGGAGATCTGTACTGGGACCAAATTAATGGCTCACATGCCTCAGTCAATTTCGTCACCGCACATGATGGCTTTACTTTGCGCGACCTAGTGAGTTACAACGACAAGCACAACTATTTCAACGGTGAAGAAAACAGAGATGGAACTAGCAACAACCGTTCCTGGAACTGCGGCGTTGAGGGTGCCACCACTGATATCAATATTCGAACTCATCGCAGACGTCAAATGAGAAATTTGCTTTGCACCACCATCTTGAGTGCCGGCATTCCAATGTTTGTCGCAGGCGACGAAATGGGTCGCACCCAAAGAGGCAATAACAATGCCTACTGCCAAAACAATGACGTCTCCTGGCAAAATTGGCATCGTGAACCTTGGCAGGATGGCATGTTGTCATTCACAAAGTACCTAATCGGAATTCGTCAGAGCCACAAAGTATTTCAGCGCAGCGGTTACCTCAAAGGTCAACCACAAGACTTTGTCCACGTTCCTGATATCGCGTGGCTACGTGAAGATGCAACGCGCTTCACCAGCGAAGATTGGGAATCGTTCGAGACTCGTTCCATAGGTATGTACCTTGGTGGCGGAGTCACAACCAAAAAGAATCCATACGATGTGGTTGATGATGCATTTTATTGGTTCTTGAATTCATCAGACAGTCCGGTTGATGTGATTTTGCCTGCGGGTGAATTCGGAAACGAATACCAACTCGTTTTCAATACCCAAGATGAAGCCGATTGGGAAACTCACCAAACAACAAAGGCAGGCGAAGCAGTTCGTCTTATGCCTTGGTCGTGCGCATTATGGAAAGTTACCTTGTTGAACTTAAAGCAACCTGCCAAATTAGAGCCTCAAACCTAGTTTTTAATTGAGTTATCGGTACGGTTAGAACGTGACGAAAAACACTAAAGTTTCGGTGACCATGGGTCGAATTCCAGTGCTTGATGTTTGGCCAGTATTGGCAGATGCCAGAGCAGCAAAAGCAGTGCTCGGCGAGACCTTTCCCATCGCCGCCACAATTTTTCGCGAGGGTCACGATGCAGTCGCTGGCGAAGTAATTCTTACGGACCCTGACGGAGTACTTGTTAGTCGCAATCGCATGGAACCAACAGGGCCGGGCACAGACCGTTTTGAAGCAAGTGTGCTGCTAAATGCTATTGGGATTTGGCAATTTCACATTGAAGCCTGGAGCAATCCCATTGCAACCTGGCTTCATCGTTTCCATGTCAAAGTGCCAATGGGGATTGATGTGGAACTCGAATGCGCAGAAGGTGCTGCGCTCATCGACCAGATTGTCATATCTGCCAACGAAGAAGACGCACGCGTACTAACAGGTGTGCGCTTAGCTCTAGTAAATCCCGGCCTCACACCAGCACAACGATTGGCGATCGTCGATGAGCAAAGTGCCCAACTTGCATTAGCGGCTAATCCAATCCGAGAACTTGTCTCCCAGTACGGACCATTCCCGATCAAGGTAGAACGTAAGCGCGCACTGTTTGGCAGTTGGTACGAATTTTTCCCGCGCTCTGAAGGTGCGATTAAAAACACCGATGAAACTTGGAAAAGCGGGACATTTAAAACTGCCGCAAAGCGCCTACCTGCTGTTTCCGAGATGGGATTTGATGTTCTTTATCTGCCTCCCATACATCCAGTTGGCCTCGCTTTTCGCAAAGGACCAAACAATACTTTGACACCGGGACCAAACGACCCAGGCTCTCCTTGGGCTGTTGGTTCGTCCGAGGGTGGCCATGATGCAATTCATCCTGACTTGGGCACACTTGCAGATTTCAAGGAATTTGTTAAAACTGCCAATAAATTAGGCATCGAGATTGCCCTTGATCTAGCGCTACAAGCAAGCCCAGACCATCCCTGGGTAACAGAGCATTCTGAATGGTTCACTACGCGAGTTGATGGCACAATCGCTTATGCCGAAAACCCACCAAAGAAATATCAAGACATCTATCCAATAAATTTCGATAATGACGCAGAAGGTATTTACCAAGAAGTCTTACGCGTCGTAAAACACTGGATCAAGCAGGGCGTTTTGATTTTCCGAGTAGACAATCCACACACCAAACCTGTTTACTTCTGGGAACGTTTGATTGGCGAGGTAAATCAAACCGATCCAGATGTGATTTTCTTAGCGGAAGCTTTCACTAGACCAGCAATGATGCGTGCACTAGGCGAAGTTGGCTTTCAACAAAGTTACACATACTTCACTTGGCGAAATTCCAAACAAGAAATTACTGAATATCTAAATGAACTAGCCGGTCACGCAAGTGCATACATGCGACCAAACTTTTTTGTTAACACTCCAGACATCTTGCCTGAGTACTTACAACGTGGCGGGCCCAATGCATTTGCAATTAGAGCGGCCTTGGCGGCAACCCTTAGCCCCACGTGGGGAATCTACGCTGGATTTGAACTTTATGAAAATGTGCCAACAGAACCAGGATCGGAAGAATATCTAGATTCCGAAAAGTATGAATACAAACCTCGTGACTGGGTTGGTGCAGCAAAAGCAGGCACTACTCTTGCGCCTTTTATTACTCAACTAAATACCATTCGTCGTTCTCATGTAGCCCTTCAGCAATTGCGAAACATAACTTTTCACAGGGCTGATGATGATTCGGTTATCTGTTACTCGAAGCAAGAAGGTAACGACATAGTTCTCGTTGTTGTGACCTTGGATCCAAGTCGCACAATTCGAACCACAATTCATCTCAACATGCCAGCACTCGGCGCAAACTGGCATGAGAAAGTGACCCTTACTGACGAGCTCAGCGGAAGAACCTGGGCTTGGCACGAACACAATGACATCGAGCTAAACCCAAATACCGCCTGTGCCCTGATAATGTCTGTAAAAAGTTAAAGGCTAAAAGGGATCACATGACTAATGCGCAACTAAGCGAGATAGATCAGTTAGTAGAAGGTTGGCATCATCAACCCCATGCCGTTCTTGGGCCACACTCACGCTTAGGAACCGTGCAAATACGCGTACTGCGACCATGGGCCATCTCTGTAGATGTTGTGATTAATAGTGTGCATCATCCGATGACTGCGGAACATCGTGGCACATGGGTAGTGGAACTAAAACTAGATGAAGTCCCCGATTACACACTCAGCGTTGATTACGGCCAAGGATCAATACCAGCGGATGATCCTTATCGTTTTTTGCCAACAATCAGCGACTTTGATTTAAATCTATTTAGCGCTGGTCGCCATGAGGATCTTTGGCGAGTACTCGGTGCACATGTTCGCCAACTTGGAAATGTGCGAGGTGTTTCATTCACTGTTTGGGCGCCAAATGCTCAAGGAGTGCGTATTGCTGGTGACTTTAACGCTTGGGAGAGTGTCGCGCACCCAATGCGATCAATGGGCAACTCAGGAGTCTGGGAATTATTCATTCCTTTCGTCACAGCCGGCGCTTACTACCGATTTGAAATACTCGGTCGTGACGGAAACTGGCACACTAAATCTGATCCGATGGCTTTTGCTACTGATGTCCCGCCAGCAAATGCGTCTCGCGTATTTGAATCGCAATATGCCTGGAATGATCAGGCTTGGATGAAGCAACGTGAAACAATTAATCCGCACGACGGCGCCATGTCAATTTACGAAGTGCACATCGGTTCTTGGAAGCCTGGTCTGACTTATCGTGAACTTGCCGATCAACTGGTTACTTACCTAAAGCAAACTGAGTTCACGCACGTTGAGTTCATGCCAGTAGCCGAACATCCTTATGCACCATCATGGGGCTACCAAGTCACCGGTTACTACGCGCCATCTTCGCGTTTTGGCAACCCGGATGATTTCCGATACCTAGTTGATGCATTGCATCAAGCAAACATTGCAGTTCTCGTTGACTGGGTACCTGCTCACTTTCCAAAAGATTCATGGGCACTGGCTAAGTTTGATGGAAGTGCGCTTTACGAGCATGCGGATCCCCGCCGTGGCGAACATCCGGACTGGGGAACATTAATCTTTGACTTTGGTCGCAACGAAGTTCGCAATTTCCTAGTGGCAAATGCACTGTATTGGCTATCGGAATATCACATTGATGGCCTTCGAGTGGATGCGGTTTCATCAATGTTGTACCTCGACTATTCGCGAGAGGTCGGTGAATGGGAGCCCAACAGTCTCGGGGGTCGCGAAAACCTGGAAGCCGTTGCCTTCATGCAGGAAACTAATGCCACGGTGTACCGCAAATTACCGGGTGTTGTGATGATTGCTGAAGAATCAACTGCGTGGGGCGGTGTGACCAGTCCGACAGATCACGGCGGTCTAGGTTTTGGCTTCAAGTGGAATATGGGATGGATGCACGACTCACTTGAGTACATGTCCAATGACCCAATTCATCGTAGGTATCACCATGGAGAAATGACATTCTCCTTGGCTTATGCCTGGAGTGAAAACTTTATTTTGCCGATTAGTCACGATGAGGTTGTCCACGGTAAGGGTTCGCTTTATGAGCGGATGCCTGGAGACCATTGGCAAAAGCTTGCAAACATGCGCGCGTACCTTGGCTTTATGTGGGCTCATCCTGGCAAACAACTTATTTTTATGGGAACTGAATTTGCTCAACCTCAAGAATGGTCACAGGCAAACTCACTCGACTGGCATTTACTTGATTACCAACCTCACCAAGGCATGCTTGAGTGTGTTACCCAGTTGAACCGAATCTATAAAGCCACCCCACAACTTTGGGAACTAGATAATGAGCCTGCTGGATTTTCTTGGCTTGTGCTCGATGGTGCTTCAGACAATGTCTTCGCTTGGGTCAGACATGGTCATGGTGGCTCAATGATTTTGTCAGTCACTAACCTGTCACCAGTAGTCCGACACAATTACGCCTTGGGCGTTCCTTCTGCTGGACAATGGCGTGAGATTCTAAATACCGATGATGAGAAATTTGGAGGATCAGGAATCTTAAATGCCGGGGATCTAGTGGCTCACGATCACCCAATCAATGGTCAAGATGCCAAGTTGGTAATAACTTTGCCGCCATTATCTACTTGCTGGTACACCTTGGCTTAGGGCAATCGATAAAGCGCCCTGGTTAGAAGAGTGCGTTTGAAAGATTGATTCGCCCTTGCACCACGGCCGGATCGGCCCCACCAGCAATATCGAACAGTTCCAACAGTCGCGTTTTGGCCTTATCTTTGTCACCTGCATCACCGTTAGCAACAATCTGAGTGAGTCGCTTGAATGCATCGGCAAAATTGTTGCACATGAAATCAACATCACTGGCAAGAAGTTGAGTTTCTAAATCCGAGTTATTTTCTGCCTTAGCGATTGCTTCGTCAAAATCCACACCGTCGATTCGTTGCCAGAGCAAAGCATTTAGTAAACCGATTTTTGCAATGGGGTCATTTGGGGCACTCAAGAGTAAAGTCTCGTACGCTTTAGCGGCCTGGTCCCAATCCCCCAATTCAATCGCTGCTTCGGCAGCATCGAATCTCGGATCGCTTACCGGCTCTTCTTCCACATCACTCTGTCCACCGTTAATTCCGACGCTGGCCGCTTGAGCAAGAACTGCCTCGATGACTTCCCTGACTTGAGGTGCGGGCATCGCTCCCTGAAACAATGGGGCAACTTGACCACCAATTACTACAAAAACGGATGGAACAGTTTGCACTTTGAACGCTGCGGCAATTTGTTGTTCCGCATCAACATCAACCTTCGCCAAAATCCAACGTCCACCGTACTCGGCAGCTAAGGCTTCCAAAACTGGGGAAAGTTGTTTACATGGCTCACACCAAGTTGCCCACAAATCCAGGATGACTGGCACGGTCATTGATGTATTCATAACATCGACTTCGAATGATGCGGTTGTTACATCAATTACCGTGACGATGGCTTCAGGGTTTTGTTCGCGTTCCGCTGCCGCTTTTTCAGCCTTTGCCTGAGCCTCTCGCGCAGCAGCAATAGCTCCTAGGTCTACGACACCTTGTAAGTTCATCGGTAGTTGAGTCACCTAACTATTGTGCCTCATCCATCGCCCGAGCGTTACCGAGAAGATAGTTGGGAACACGCAAACTGCAACCAATTTAGTATCGCTGTAGCGGTGGCTTCGGGATCTTCAATTGGTGGCAGATGGGCCGTATTCGGAATTTCTAAATATTGGGCACTGGGTAAAACAGCGGACATATCGGCATAATCTTGTGCACTACAAACTTGATCTTCACTGCCCCGCAAGAGCAAAACAGGACCAGCGAATTTGGCCAATTGTGCCAAGCTACTTGGTCGATGTGCCATCGCTCGCTGAAGCCAAGCAATTGTTGTCGCAGAAGCCTCTTGCATCCAAGTGAGAACTTCTTGGCTCTGCTTTGCGCGATGATTTTGCGTGAACTCGCTCAAAAGCCTCGGAAGCATTGCCGTGGTCAAGTCAGTTACTGCGGTCTGTGAGTTCATGTTTTCAGCGATGGCAAGTCGAGTTGTCCGGGCATCCATTGAATCTGCTGACGCTTTGGTATCCACTAAACCAAGCCCAGCGATACCAAGTGGTCTTTGCCGCAACATACTCATTGCGACATATCCACCCAAAGAGATGCCAATAACAATCGGATTGCTAATTCCCTCTAGGTCCAAAAGGTTCCACATGTCTTGACCTAGCAATTCAAGATCAGGTTGCTGGGCACCAAGCTCGACATTGCCACAACCTCGAAAGTTTGGCGCTAGAACCAAGTAACCGCAGTCGGTCAATTTCTCTTGGACTTCACGCCAGATTCGAGAGTCAAATGGGAACGGATGCAAAAGCACTACGGCGTGCTTTGTATTCGACTCAGTGCTCATCACAATTGCCTGAGTCCGCCAGCAAGGTCATCCCACTTTTGCATTGGACCATCCCAAGTCCAATCCAAAGCCGGCGTATCAGGTAGCACGCGCTTGAGAATCTCACTCAAAGCAACACGTACATATTTCTCGCCGACCCACAAGTGCTTACAATTTGGAATAGCTACAACTTCACACTGCGGAATTATTGCAAAACGTTCGCTGGCCTGTTCTGGAACTAAGAACTCGTCCAACTCTGGAACGAGTGCAGTAAGTGGCCGGCCAGTTTGTGCCCAATTTTGCAAATCTTCTGGCTTGCTCCACTTCAAGGGCGGACTCAACAAAATACCGCCTTGGACTGGATCAACATTTCCATGCATCAACAAAACATCGGTCCCAAAAGACCAGCCAACCAACCAGATGTTTGGCAAGTTTCTCGACTTTGCAAATTTTAGCGCGGCCATGAGGTCCAGTCCCTCGCCATGACCATTATCAAATTGTCCTTGACTTCGCCCAGCTGCACTACAAGTTCCTCTGGTGTTCCAACGCAAGATTGCTATGTTGCTAAGGGCTGGAAGACGCCATGCGGCCTTTCTGAAGAGGTGGCTGTCCATCATGCCTTCGGCAATTGGATTTGGGTGTAACAAAAGTAAAGTCGCAACCGGTGCGCCTGTAATGGGCATAGCCAATTCGCCCACAAGTTCAAGCCCATCACTTGTCTGCAGAGTAATTGCCTCGCGATTTGCCGGAAGCACACTGTTTGAAACTATTTCAGCCACTTTTATCGCTTACCTGTTTGTCTGGTCCGGCGACGCCAACATTGCGTATGCCAATGCCTGCGCTCGTCAACTGCGCCATCTCCACCTGTTAAGTAATCTGGCCAAGCAACTAGATGTGGAGTGCCTTGAGGAATGGTCATGTCACAGCCAGGGCAACGATAATCTTTTACCGCTGATGAACCCGTGATGGAAACGACAATCCAGCCACCATCTTTGAGTTCTTCACTCTTGCGAATCCCACCAATCTTGATTTCCCCAATTTCAGGATTGGGTTCTCTGCGATTACGCCGGCTCATAAGTTAAGTCTAAGCAATGGGTGCCAGATTCTTCCTTGCATCAGTGTTAGAGCTTGAACCCAATCTAGAAGGGCAAATAGCCAGACGATACGGTGTTGGAATGCGCCTAGTCATTTCCACCTGCTCCGCTCAATACGTAGGAAAGCTCAGTGCTCATTTGCCGGTGGCAACACGTCTGCTACTAGTTAAGGCCGATGGCAGTGTTTCAATTCATGCCGACGATCGCGCATACAAGCCCCTGAACTGGATGAGCCCACCTTGTTCGTTGCACGAAAGCGAGAATGAATCTGGCGAAGTCGTCTGGACAGTCACCAACAAGGCGGGCGAACAGCTCATCATCACGTTGCACGAAGTTCACAATGATGTCTCACATGAACTTGGCGTTGACCCTGGATTAATCAAGGACGGAGTCGAGTCGCATCTTCAAGAACTACTTGCTCAACACATTGACACATTTGGTCCGGACTGGACCTTGGTGCGCCGAGAATTTCCAACTGCGATTGGACCCGTGGACATCCTTTGCAGAGACAACAATGGCGCAACAGTCGCCATTGAAATTAAGCGACGTGGAGATATTGATGGCGTTGAGCAACTAACTCGTTACCTCGAGCTGTTGAATCGAGATCCTTTACTCAAACCAGTGCGCGGTATCTTTGCCGCACAAGAAATCAAGCCCCAGGCTAAAACCTTGGCTCAAGACCGAGGAATTGAATGTTTAGTTATCGATTACGATTCACTGCGCGGGATTGATGATCCTTCCTTGCGGTTGTTTTAAGAATTAAGGAATGCGCACGAGGCACGATTAGGAGAGAATCGATAGGTGCCCTCTTGGAATGCTTATTCATTTATCTTCGGTCCATTAATTGGATTTCTAGGTCTTGGAATCATGATTTTGGTTTTAAAGTGGGGTTTTCGCCGTGGAGGATCACTGATTGCCAGGCCGGCTGAGCCTGGCAAGGCAACTGAATACGGTCTACTCGTGCCTATAGCCTCGCCAAACACATTCATCGAAGGCGAAGTTCTCCGGCGCACTTTAATTGACGCTGGGATCAAGGCGAATCTGGCAAATACCAATGACGGTCCACGCGTTATGGTTTGGCCTAAAGATGAAAAAGCTGCTCGACAGATTCTTAGTCGAGGTCCGGGAGCGTCTCGCGCTCGATAGTCGCCCCGAGTGAGCGCAGTTGCTCCTCGAACTTAACGTAGCCACGATCAATGTGGTCAATGCAATGCACCAAAGTCTCGCCCTCAGCGACCAAGCCCGCAAGAACTAAGCCGACGCCAGCTCGAATGTCGGTCGCCTCTACCGGTGCACCTGAAAGTTTTTGCTTACCTCGCACTAAAGCATGGTGGCCATCAGTGCGAACATCAGCACCAAGTCGACTCAATTCCTGGACAAAGCGAAAGCGAGCCTCAAAGAGATTTTCCGTAACCATGCAAGTTCCATCTGCGATTGCGTTAAGCGCGATGAACTGAGGTTGTAGATCTGTGGGGAAACCCGGATACGGAAGTGTCACGATGTCTGTTGACTTTGGTCGGGTCTCCATTGAGACTCTGAATCCATCATCAGTGGCCTCAATTTTTGCGCCAGCAGCAGTTAGCTTTTCTAACGCAATGCTCAGATGCTCCATGCGTGCATTATGAATGGTGATGTCACCTTGGGTCATAACTGCCGCAACTGCCCAAGAGCCGGCAACAATTCGATCGGAAACTGTTGTATGTTCGACAGGTTTGAGTGACTTGACGCCTGTAATTGTGAGCAAAGGCGAACCCACGCCTTCAATTTGCGCACCCATGTCTTGCAGCATCAAACAGATATCAATAATCTCAGGCTCTCGTGCTGCATTGTCGATTTTTGTCACGCCATTCGCTGTGACCGCTGCCATTAGCAAAGTCTCAGTTGCCCCCACACTTGGGAAATCCAAATAAAGTTGTGTTCCACTTAAGCCAGCTTCGGGAGCATGCACGACAAGATAGCCGTGCTCACTTGTCACCTCAGCGCCCATAAGTTCTAATCCAGCGATATGCATATCTAATCCACGCGAGCCAATGGCATCGCCACCAGGCAGAGCCACATCGGCTGAACCAGTGCGAGCAACAAGTGGGCCTAAGACTGCGATTGAAGCGCGCATGCGTCGAACTAGGTCGTAGTCGGCTCGATGAGAAATTTGTTCTGGCACATCAATTACTACAGTTTGGGTTTCGGCAGAATATTCCACCGCACAGCCAAGCCGGCGCAACAATTCAGCCATGATTGTGACATCCAATATATTTGGCACTGCATGAATTACTGAACGTCCGGTAGCGAGCAACGCCACAGCCATCAATTTCAAACTACTATTTTTCGCGCCAGTAACCCACACCTCGCCTACGAGGCGCGCGCCACCTTGAACACGAAAAACATCCACGATTAAGCAGGATACCGTTCTTACCCCTAGGCTGGAACTCATGGTCAACTTGACGCGCATTTATACCCGTACTGGCGACGATGGCACCACCAATCTTGGTGACATGAGTCGCACTGGAAAGAATGATCCTAGGCTTAAGGCATACGCCGATGTTGATGAGGCAAACTCCTCAATTGGCCTAGCAATAGCAGGGTCAACGCTCCGCGAGGACATCACAGAACTACTCATAGGCATCCAAAATGACCTTTTTGACGTCGGTGCAGACCTTTGCACACCCGTGATTGATAATCCGGCACATGAGCCACTTCGAGTCACCCCCGAGTATGTTGAGCGCCTCGAGAAGGCCTGCGACAAGTACAACGAGGAACTTGAACCCCTGCGCTCGTTCATCTTGCCTGGTGGCACTTTGAGTGCGGCGCACCTACACGTAGCACGCACAGTGGCGCGACGCGCAGAGCGCAGCACTTGGGCAGCAATCGATATGTATCACGGCGGAGTGAACACTCTTGCCGCAACTTACCTGAATCGACTTTCCGACTTACTGTTCATTTTGTCCCGAGTAGCCAATAAGGAACTGGGCGATACTTTATGGGAGCCAGGTCGCAACCGTTAATAGCTTTGATTAAATAATGGGGACTCGCCAAGCAGCGGATCCCCATTATTTTGTTCATTAGTTTGCTGGTGTTGGATTATCAGTTGAATCCTCAGGATTTAACGGGATGTTATTTTGATCCCGGCAACTTGGCGTCACGGGCATGTCATTCGGACAATCTCGCAAGCGCATGTCATCGCCTGGCCCCATGCCACCTGGTCCATACCCATCAAATCGATCGTCATCGTGATACATCCTCGAGTGGCCACTAGGACCGTCATGGTGCTTGCCACCGCTATGTTCGTCATCTAGACAATACTTAGTAACAAATGCTCCCGCGATAAAACCTAAGAAGCCAGCCAAAATGAAAGCTGCAACTTTGGCCCAAGCACGATTAATCGTGAGTGTAATCTGCTTACTTTCCACGGATGGCTCTTGCGACACTTCTGGCTCTTCTGGATTACTCATAACTTCCTGCCCACCTTCGATGTTGTTTGTAGCACTGGCTGTTTCTTCATTATCGTCTGGCATTCGAGTTATCGCCTCTGTTTGTTATGAATCTCCCCTGCTGGAAAACTCTCAATAATTTGACTATCAAAAATCCGCATCTGGCCAAACACATGGGAAGATTTGGAGAATTTCAAGATTCTTGCGGCTTAGTTGATGTAAAGGTAGGTCTTATCTTTGCTGACTACATATTTCTTTAATGGACTACGCGCCGGTCCACGTACTGCAGAACCATCATTGGCGCTAAATTGCGCGCCATGACAGTTGCAATTTACTACCCCACCAGAAACTGCATTGGTTCCAGTGGCAACGGGCCCAACAGTGCATCCTTCATGAGTGCAGCGCGCGCTAAAAGCACGAAAAGTATTTTTCTTTGGCTGAGTTATCAGTAAATACCCGCGTGTGGATTTGATAATTTTCCCACCACCAACCGGGATGGAGCTGATTTTGCAAACCTTAGTTTTCTTTGCTTTGGAAACAGCACCGAATGATTTCCCTGGGATAAGGGTGACCAGGGCCCCAATAAACGAACTTCCGATAAAAGATCTACGACTTGTCATGAGAGCCCCTTAGCTAAGAAATGCTTCTACTTACTCTCTTATCTTTACTCACAAATGGGCATGACAAACACCAACATTAAAGATATCCTTTGCGTACTTGCGAAGCCCGCGAAATTAATTGTGTAAAGTTACCGCGGTTGCTGCTGTCGCAGCCTGAATTCGGGTCTCTGCTCGGTGGATTGCAGCTAATCTTTCTGCAGAATCCACCCCGCTAGCACTTGCGTTTTCAAGTGCACGTTGTGCCCGCGAAACATCAATGTCACCAGCTAGTTCAGCGACTTCTGCTAAAACTCGAACATTGTTATTGTCCACGGCTAAAAAGCCACCATGGACAGCAACATAAACTTTCGACCCATCAACTGCAGTAATCCGTACGACGCCATTTACCAAGAGCGAAAGTACAGGTTCGTGCCCTGCCAAGATGCCAATTTCGCCTTCCGGAGTTTTGGCAACCAAGGCCTTAGCGGGACCCGACCACACATTGCGGTCGACTGCCACTACAGAAACGGTCAATTCAGTCACAATTAGCTCTTTAGCTTCGCAGCATTAAGCTCGACGTCATCGATTCCACCACACATGAAGAAAGCCTGTTCTGGCAGGTGATCGTAGGCACCTTCAGTCAGAGCCTTAAACGATGCAATAGTCTCTTCAACTGGAACGAAGGAACCCTTCTGGCCGGTGAATGCCTCAGCCACGAACATGTTCTGTGACAAGAAACGCTCAATACGACGTGCACGGTTAACCAGGATCTTGTCTTCTTCGGAAAGTTCATCGATACCAAGAATCGCGATGATGTCCTGGAGTTCCTTGTTGCGCTGCAAGATTTCCTTAACGCGAGCAGCAACTGCGTAATGCTCTTCGCCAACGTAGCGAGCATCAAGGATGCGAGAAGTTGAGTCAAGCGGATCTACAGCTGGGTAGATACCCTTTTCCGAGATTGGACGAGACAAAACAGTAGTTGCATCCAAGTGAGCGAATGTAGTTGCTGGAGCCGGGTCAGTTAGGTCATCTGCCGGTACATAGATTGCCTGAAGTGATGTGATCGAGTGACCGCGCGTTGAAGTAATACGCTCCTGGAGCATACCCATTTCATCAGCAAGAGTCGGCTGGTAACCAACAGCCGAAGGCATACGGCCAAGAAGAGTTGAAACTTCAGAACCTGCCTGAGTGAAACGGAAAATGTTATCGATGAATAGCAAAACATCCTGCTTTTGCACATCACGGAAGTACTCAGCCATCGTCAGAGCTGAAAGCGCAACGCGAAGACGCGTGCCGGGTGGCTCATCCATCTGGCCGAATACCAAGGCAGTGTCATTGATAACACCAGACTCAGTCATTTCAAGGAAGAGGTCATTACCTTCACGGGTACGCTCACCAACACCAGCGAATACCGACACACCACCGAAGTTCTTGGCTACACGGGTAATCATTTCCTGAATCAAAACAGTTTTACCAACACCAGCACCACCGAATAGGCCAATCTTTCCGCCCTTTACGTAAGGGGTTAGCAGATCGATTACCTTGATACCAGTCCAGAAGACCTCAGTCTTTGATTCCAACTGATCAAAGCTTGGTGCCTGACGATGGATTCCCCAACGCTCTTTGATATCAAGTGAGTCTTCAGACACATCTAGCGGCTGACCAAGGGTGTTCCACACGTGGCTCTTAGTCACATCACCAACAGGCACTGTGATCGAGTCACCGGTGTCGCGCACCTGAGCGCCACGCACAAGGCCATCAGTTGGCTGCATGGAGATAGCGCGCACCATGTTGTCGCCGATGTGCTGCGCAACTTCAAGTGTCAATAGCCGAGTATCGCCATTGCCGAAATCCACATCAACATGCAAGGCGTTGTAAAGACCCGGCATTGCTTCGACGGGAAATTCCACGTCAACAACGGGACCGGTTACTCGAGCAACGCGCCCGTGAGTGTTCTGAGTCGTGGTTGTCATATTTTCTTAGCTCCCTGATGATGCGGAGGAAAGTGCATCGGCGCCGCCGACAATTTCACTAATCTCCTGGGTGATTTCGGCCTGACGAGCCTGGTTGGCTCGACGTGAAAGGTCTTTAATTAGTTCTTCGGCATTGTCAGATGCAGACTTCATGGCACGACGACGAGCGGCGTGTTCACTGGCAGCACCTAACAACATTGAGGTGTAGATAATGTTCTCGACATAGCGAGGCAGTAGAGCATCAAGCACAGCTTCAGCGCTGGGCTCAAAGTCATAAAGTGGAACAGCGGCACCCTTAGGTTCTTCACTTGCTTGAGCCGTGGTGGCCTCAACAACCTCAATTGGTAGAAGTTGGCGAACGCGAACTTCTTGAACAGCCATGTTTAAGAAGTGCGTGTAAACAATGTGGATTTCGTCCACACCAGCAGATTCTGAATCATTTAAGAAAGCCTCAAGAACCGCTTCGCCAATTTCTTTAGCATTTTCGTAAGTTGGTTGATCGGTGAAGCCAGTCAAAGATTTAACAATCGCACGCTCGCGGAACTTGTAATAGGCCACTGATTTACGGCCAACCAAATAATGTGTTGGTGTTATTCCGCGTTCACGAAGTAAGGCATTAAGTGCTTCACCTTCCTTGATCACTGCAGAGGAATATGCTCCAGCAAGTCCGCGATCAGCAGTTAACAAAATGACGGCTGCGCGCTTAGGTGAATCATTTGGTGTCACTAGCGGGTGACTGCTGCTGCCATTGGAAACTGCAGATGAAATCGCGCGCAAAAGTTCTTGGGTGTACGGCAAAGAAGCGTCAACGCGCTGTTGCGCCTTGACGATACGCGAAGACGCAATGAGCTCCATTGCCTTCGTAATCTTCTTGGTTGCCTTGACGGACTTGATCCGTCGTCGGTAAACCCTAAGTTGCGCGCCCACTTATGCCTTTTCTTTCACGATCTGTGTCGGGTCAATTTCAGACTCGTCTAATGCTTCAATTGCGGCTTCATTCACTAATACGTGACCTGCGGTTGTTGTGAACTGCTTCTTGAAGTTAGCAATTACACCCTCTAGCGCAGTAATGGTCTCGTCTGAAAGATCAGTTGTTTCGCGAATAGTCGTTAACAATTCGCCATGCTTGAGTTCCACAGCTGCCAAGAATTCACTATCAAAGCGACGGATGTCTTCAACTGGAACGTCATCAAGATTTCCAGAAGTTCCAGCCCAAACAGAAACTGCTTCACGTTCCATTGACTGTGGCTGGTACTGAGGCTGCTTTAGCAACTCAACAAGACGCGCGCCACGCTCAAGCTGTGCCTTTGAAGCGGCATCAAGATCAGATCCGAATGCAGCGAAAGCCTCAAGCTCGCGGAACTGAGCAAGATCTAGACGCAGACGACCAGCAACCTTTTTCATTGCCTTTGGCTGAGCAGATCCACCCACGCGGGATACGGAAATACCCACGTTGATAGCCGGACGAACACCAGAGTTGAACAGATCAGACTCTAGGAAGCACTGACCATCAGTGATTGAAATTACGTTAGTTGGAATGTATGCAGAAACGTCATTGGCCTTAGTCTCAATGATTGGTAGACCAGTCATTGAGCCAGCGCCTAATTCGTTGGACAATTTTGCACAACGCTCTAGCAAACGAGAGTGTAAGTAGAAAACGTCACCTGGGTAAGCTTCACGGCCTGGTGGACGGCGTAGGAGTAGCGATACAGCACGGTAAGCCTCAGCTTGCTTGGAAAGGTCATCAAAGATGATCAAAACGTGCTCGCCCTTGTACATCCAGTGCTGGCCAATGGCAGAACCGGTGTAAGGCGCTAGGTACTTGAAACCTGCAGGATCAGATGCCGGAGCGGCCACGATTGTGGTGTACTCCATCGCGCCAAACTCTTCTAGCGCGCCTTTAACAGCGGCAATGGTTGAGCCCTTTTGGCCGATTGCAACATAAATACATTTAACTTGCTTCTTTGGATCTCCAGAAAGCCAGTTTTCACGCTGATTCAAAATAGTGTCTAGGGCAACAGCAGTCTTACCAGTCTGACGGTCACCAATGATTAGCTGACGCTGTCCACGACCGATTGCAGTCATTGCATCGATTGCCTTGATACCTGTAAGCATCGGCTCTTTAACAGGCTGACGCTGAACAACAGTCGGCGCCTGAGTCTCAAGGGCACGACGACCTTCAGCAACAATCGGACCCTGACCGTCAATTGGATTACCAAGTGGGTCAACAACGCGACCTAGGAAGCCATCGCCGACTGGGACAGAAAGAATCTCTCCGGTGCGCTTTACAACCTGACCTTCTGCAACTTTGGAACCATCACCAAGAAGAACAGCACCGATTTCACGAACGTCAAGGTTTAATGCCAGCCCTAGTAGGCCGCCTTCAAACTCAAGGAGTTCATTAGTCATAGCCGAATGCAGACCTTCAACGCGAGCAATGCCGTCGCCAGTTTCAACAACATGGCCGACCTCTTCGCGAGAAGTTCCAGGTGCAAACGATTCGACATTGCGATCGATCGCTTCGCGAATCTCTTCCGGTTGGATCGAGAGTTGCGTCATAGTGTCCTGCTTTCTATTTCTTCTTGGATAATTAAAGTTTTCTTAAGCCAGTAGTTGGCGTCTTGCCTGTTCTAGTCGTGATGAGATTGTGCCATCGATAACTTCGCCAGCCACATTGACTGAGATGCCACCGATAACTTGCGGGTCAATTGCAACATCAACGAGAATCTCGCGACTATAAATCTTCGCTAATGCATTACCAATGCGAGTCTTTTGGTCTTGAGACAATTCGATTGCTGATGTCACTGTGGCAACGATTGAGCCACGACGCCCCGCGGCTAGCGTCGAAAGTTCATCGAGGGCTGATCCAACACGACGACCGCGACGGTGACTGGTGAATTGCACCAACACACTCACGGTTGCGGCATTGGCCCGACCAGAGAGGAGATCGGTGACTAACTCTGCCTTAGCTGAGGCCGATGACGCAGAATCAGAAAGTGCCATCTGCAATTGAGGTTCGCCATCGACAAGACGTGCAAAGTAGAAAATTTCTTCTTCCACAACATCAATAACACCTTGAGCCTGGGCCGCAGCAAAAATTACAAGTGCTCCAGCCTGTTCAATTCCAGCAATCAAATCAGCTTCATTTGACCATCTTTGCGCCAGAACTGTTTTCACGACCTCGTGAGTCTCAACAGAAATCTGGTTACCCAAAAGTTCGGCTGCTACTGCTTGGCGCTGTGCAACAGGTGCACCTGAGTCAGACAAATGACGACGCAAAGACTTCTCACCCTCAAGAAGGTTGGCAACAGCGAAAAGCTGCTCACCTACCAAAGGGTTAGTCAATTCAGTCAGAGACTGATTGACCTTTTGCCGCGCGATTTGGCTAACTGATGACATTAGTTGCTCGCTACCTGCTCTAGTTCAGCGATGAAACGATCCACGACTGCCTTGGAGCGCGCATCGTCGGTGAGTGACTCGCCAACGATACGTGATGCCAATTCAGTTGCAGAAGTTCCCAGATCGCGTCGCAATTCAATTGCGATACGAGCTCGGTCTGCTTCAAGTGAACCTTGAGCCGCAGCAGTAACAGCAGCTGCGGCCAGAGCCGCGGCCTTTTTGGCTTCATCAATGATTGCTGTTCGTTCAGCCAAAGCGCCATTACGAATGTCGGCCGCTTCTTTGTTTGCAGAAGCAAGTGCCTCGCGATATTGCGCAAGCAATGACGCAGCATCTTCCTGCAAATCTTCGGCGCGCTTAAGTCCACCTTCAATCTTCTCAATGCGCTCAGCTGTGATGACTCGCATACGCGGCATTACAAACTTGGAGAACAAGAGGACGATTACCAGAAAGGACAGGCCACCCCAGATCATGTCAGGCAGCGCAGGCAACAATACGTTGTGCTCGCTACCGGACTCTGCTGAGACCCTTACCAAGTGGTTCATAAACACTCCTAGAAAAAGCGGATAGATTTAAAAGTTTCGGGCTGATTTAGGTGAATAGGAATCCAGCAACAAGACCGATTAGGGCAAGTGCTTCGGTGAATGCAATACCAAGGAACATGTTGGTACGTAGTACACCAGTTGCTTCAGGCTGACGGGCAATACCCTCAAGCGCCTTACCAACCAAAACACCGATACCGATGCCAGGGCCGATTGCAGCAAGACCGTAACCGATGGCATTTAGGTTGCCGTTGATTTCAGCAAGAATCTGCATTATTTCTTCCTCTCGTTTTGCGAAAAATGTTTTCGCGGGTTGTTTAGTGCTCCGCGCTCGTAGCGCCATCAATGTAGACGGCGGTTAGTAGCGTGAAGATGTATGCCTGCAGGAATGCCACAAGGACCTCGAACAAAGTGAAAGCAAATCCCATCACATATGAGGGAATTGCCACCAACTTCATGATGCCTTCGGAATCAAACAGAAAATAACTTGTCGCTGTAAAGAACAGCACAAGGAGTAAGTGTCCACTGATCATGTTTGCTAGCAAACGAATAGTCAGTGTGACTGGGCGAAGAATGAAAGTCGAAATGAACTCAATCGGAGTTACTAGAAGGTAAATAGGAGCTGGAACACCTGGTGGGAAAAGGTTGGTCTTTAGGTAATGACCAAGACCATTTACGCGGATACCTTCGTAGTTGAAAATTAACCAAGAAATGAAAGCCAATAGCAACGGCAGTCCGATGACGCTTGTCACCGAGATGTGCATAAATGGGATAATTCCGGTGATGTTGAATGCAAATAGCAGCCAGAACATTGAAGTTAAGTAGACCGCATAACGGGGACCTTTATGTCCAAGAACTTCTTCAATGATGCTGTTCTGAACTAGGTCAACAGCCATCTCACCGAGATTTTGAACGGCGCTAGGAACGAAGCGGGTCTTGCTGAAAGCAGCAAAGAAAAACAGGCAAAGAACCGCGGTCATAATCAGGCCGATTAGATTCAGTCGGCTCAGTTCGTAAGGAGTGTCTGCAAAAAGAATTGGTCCTGGAAAAAATTCCCCAATTGTTGGAGGTTCAAAGCCGTCACCTGATAGATGTACGCCAGCGAAGGCCCATAGGTTCACACCCATAGTTAGCAAGCAACTCCCCAGTTGGAATTCGGTCTACTTACGACCGAAGCGAACATAAACAATATAAAAAGATGTGATGAACCCAAGCACAATTCCAATTGGTAAAAACACCCTTGAAGTATGTGCAAAGTGGTCTATCAGTGCCCCAAAGCCACCCCAAACAATTGGTCCAGCTAAGAGACTGCTGATGGCTGACCACGCCATGTCTTCACTCGGTCCCTCGTTCTTAAAACGATTGTCCGATTGATCACTTGGAGTGTCGCCCATCGCGTACGAGATTAGCACACAAACATGTACTAGCGCTCGTCGGGCTCTAGGTAAGGAACTGGTGCACTGGTGATTAGTTTGGCCTCGAGAACCAGGAGCCCGAAGGTTGTAATCAGCAGCGTCGCAAAGAGGGTCGACTTGTTGTAAAAAGTTTGATTTCTTAGCCAAGCAAGGGCGCCCATCAGGACCACAATTTTTAGGAGCCAGGAGCCAAGAATTGCAGCTCCTAAGACATTCACATCAGATTTTGCCGTGATGATTGCAACCCCAGCAGTAACAAATAGGAACAATCCAGCGATCGCGCTGCCAACTATTGCGCCCCATACCCCAGGCTTACCTGCGGCGAAGTATGAGATCACAACCGCAAAGATTGTCACCCCGAACCAAGACATTAGCCCAATAAACAGTGCTCTTTTGGCCGCTTGGGCTGAGGAAATAACACTCATAAGGCATCCTTCGGCGGATTGAGGACCCATACCACGAGCGTTGATCCAGCAACAGCGATACCGGTGATTGTGAGCCAGACCGGCACAAACGCAGTACTTACTGCACCGAATGCAACTAAAGCTGTGAAAGCGGACATGATTATGACGGCTCGCTTCTGTCCATGTCCAAGGTCTAGGAGTCGGTGATGTAAATGTTCCTTGTCAGGGGCAAACGGTGAGCGACCTCTTCTGGTTCGTCGCACAACTGCTAAGACCAGGTCCAGGAGCGGGATTGCCAAGATGGAAAGCGGGAGCAGAATTGGCAGGAACGCCGGAAGCAATGCGCTGCCACTTAGTCCACCTGGATCAATTTGACCAGTGAGCATGATTGAAGATGCAGCCATCAATAGACCGATCAACATTGAGCCAGTGTCGCCCATGAAGATTCGAGCCCGATACCAATTGTGTGGCAAAAATCCGACACACATACCTAAAAGTGCAGCAGAAACTAAGGTTGCTAAGGCTGCACGCTGGTACCCATTTTGCACGGATAAGAAATACGAATAGGCAAAAAATGCACCCGCACCGATACCAACAATGCTGATTGCTAAACCATCGAGGCCATCGACCATGTTGACGGCATTCACGCTTACCAGCACGACTAAAACAGTCAAAAGCACAGAGGTCGTTGGGTCCAGGATGAATGTTCCACCGATTGGCAGCCAGACCAATGTAATTCCTTGAGATGCCATAGCACCGGCAGCAAGAATCTGACCCACCAACTTTGTCGGAGCGTCTAAGGCGACTCGATCATCCACGATGCCCAGCACCACGATGATTGCCACTCCAGTCAACAAAGCCACAATCTGTCGATTGTCCGCGAAAATGGTTCGCATCAAAGGAAGGCGGCTAGCAAGTGTTACCGCGACTCCTAAACCGGCCAACATAGCGATGCCACCCCAGCGCGGAGTTGGAATGCTATGAACATCGCGATCTCGCACCTCGGCCATTGCGCCAGATCTAAAGGCCATTACTCGCACAACAGGAGTCACTAAGTATGTGACAGCTGTGGCCGCGAGTAAGCAGAGTAGATATTCGCGCATGTTCTTAAGGTTAGGTCTTAGCCGCGTGGGTATGCGGGAAATGCGTCTGTGAGTTGGCCAACTTCTGCCTTAATGGCAGCATGTTCAGTTGCTGAATCAGACTTCACTGCACGACTGATTAATCGTGCAATGGTGGCCATCTCTGTGACGCCCATTCCTTGAGTGGTTACAGAAGGCGTTCCCACTCGTATTCCACTAGCCACACTTGGAGGTGCTGGATCGTATGGGATTGCATTCTTATTCAAAACGATTCCGGATGCTCCACAACGATCTTCGGCGTCTCTGCCCGAGACACCAAGTCCTTGCAGGTCAAGAAGTGCTAGGTGAGTATCTGTTCCACCAGTAACTGGGCGCATCCCCTCGGCTTCTAAGCCAGCGGTCATTGCCTTTGCGTTGACGATGACGTCACTCGCGTACTTCTGGTACTCATGTGTTGCTGCTTCTTTGAGTGCAACTGCCTTAGCCGCAACCACATGCATCAGCGGTCCGCCTTGCATCATCGGGAATACTGCCTTGTCGATTGCAGCCGCGTGCTCTTGCTTGCACAAAATCATGCCGCTTCTCGGTCCACGCAAAACCTTGTGTGTTGTAAATGACACCACGTCTGCGTAAGGAACTGGAGAATGGATAGCTTTTCCGGCAACCAGGCCAATAAAGTGCGCTGCATCAACATGCAAGATAGCGCCAACTTCATCTGCGATCTCGCGGAATGCCTTGAAATCAATTAGGCGAGGAATAGCAGAACCGCCAGCAATAATCATCTTTGGCTTGTGCTCACGAGCTAGGGCGCGAACTTGGTCGTAATCAATATCTTCAGTTCCTTCAGCCACACCATAATGAACTGGGTTAAACCACTTGCCGCTGAATGAAACCTTTGCGCCATGAGTTAAGTGACCACCATGTGGAAGGCTCATTGACAGGAATGTATCGCCTGGAGAAAGAAACGCTCCGAAGACTGCGATGTTGGCACTGGCGCCAGAGTGTGGCTGCAAGTTTGCATGGTCTGCGTCGAAAAGATCCTTGGCTCGTTGGATGCCAATAGTCTCGGCCACATCAACGACTTCGCATCCACCGTAATAGCGCTTGCCTGGGTAACCTTCGGCATATTTGTTGCTCAAAGTTGAACCCATTGCAGTCAAAACTGCAGGAGAGGTGAAGTTCTCACTCGCAATTAGCTGAATTCCGCCACGTAAACGCGAGAGTTCATCAATAAGGATTTGGGCTATTTCGGGATCTGTGTTGGTTAACTCATCAAAGTCGGAACCATAAAAGACGTCGCTCATAGGTATGAGTCTAGAGTCTGGCTTTAAATCGCGCTCATCTGGATACTATTGGCCGCCTTATTGCCCCGGTCGAGCAGTCGCATCAATAATCATGGGCAACACTTCACGAAGTTGCGCCAACGACAATTTACCTGTTCGGAGTAACCGTAAATGTTCACCTGATGCATCAACAACCGTTGAGACCTGCGAACCGCATTTTCCTGCATCCAGATACAAGTCAACCGCACCGCCTAGGGATGCTTGAGCACTTGGCACATCAACGATGGGCGCTTTCCCAAGTTGCTGGGCACCAGTCATGACGGTTGGGCCGATTCCATTAAGAATCGAAAGGGCAATTTCGTGCTTAGG
>CAIVPQ010000192.1 GCA_903907835.1 uncultured Actinomycetes bacterium | reverse complement strand
GACACATACTTTTCAAGTTCCAATTCTGGAGCGGCGAGTTCAGTTGAGTGTGCAAGTGCTGTTGGATACCAAGTGTCTTGTTGTGCCGACATTGAAATCGTTGCCGAGGTTGCACCATATGGCAGAGCATTAACCAGATCCAACCGATCTGTATCGACACCCAGGGTGTTCACAGATCTTGCAGGCGAGGAATTGTTCAGGTAACTCGAAATCCTTCCGGAACTCGATACCGTGCTATTCGCAATATTGTTGTTTGGATTTTGCGCATCAGCCAGCAAAGTCTGGCTATTTCCCTGAGTTAAGAAAATCGAATCCGTTGAATCACCTAAGTCACCATCGAAGGCGACTAATCCAAGTGCGGAATTAACTGGACCATTTTCAGGAGTATGAAAACCCGAGATGCCCACCACTGAGCCACTGCGCCTAGCAACAACCCCCAAACCCCCGAGAATCTGCACATGGCGAAGTTCTGAATCTGAATTTTCATAAACGACCATGACCGACCAGCCTGCTGCTTTATCGACGCCAAGCGAGGTTTGAACGTTGCCGACGGCCAGATTAAGTTTTGAGACACCATCACTCGTGGAAAAATCAGCTGCCTGCAGTTCAGAAGTCACTACGGCACTGGCTCGGTACTGACCAGAATCTACGCCGAGAGATTCAACTGCCACCTGATCTGCGTTTGCTGTCACAACGCAAGGATCTCCGGGCAGCGTGCAATCCTGATTGCCAACCGCGAATAGAACTTCATTTTTTGCGGCAGCATCAACCGGTGGAATGTCACCCGAATCCACCAAAAGTGAACCAGACCAAAATAACTCAGCGTATTTAATCGTGGAGCCTGGTGGCACTCGCAACTCACCAACTGAGGAGTTAAAAACCTTCGATGACTCAAGTAGTCCTAGTGGCACCTCGAGATTACGCATCTTGTGCGCATCGTTGTCTAGCGAAATTAGTGGACCCTCGCCTGCGCGGGCATTCACGCAGGACGAGGATCCAAAATCTCCAGATTCTTCTGAGCAAGTAACAACTGTATTGCCTGTGATTCCAAAATCTCCGGAGAGATTGGCTTCATACCTAGTGGTAAAAGAGGCAAGAGTTACAGCTGAACTTTGTGTAGCAGTTATCAACGTAAGCAGGTTAATCGTGACTAACCCAAATGCTATTCGTCGTGATTTATGCAATCTTTGCTTTTGAACATACCCATTAGCAACCAAAGCACAACCCCCACTTGTGACAGATCTTTATTGCAACAAGTGAAAAACTACTTTGTGCGACTTAATCGAGCAAGTTTTGCCTGCTTAGCCGCAAGTTGACGTAGCAATGCCGAGTGAGCCTTATGTGATGAGACTCGACCAAACGTGACATTGCTCGTACGGACTCGACCCGGGCCAACACTGCGGCCTGGTCTAGGCGAGTGCCAAGTCTTTCCGCCACCAGCGTAAATAGCTACGTGGTATGTGTAGCCCTTGCGATCATGGAAGAAAACTAAATCGCCAGATTTAGCCTGACTTCTTGAGATGCGCTTAGTTGCACGGAATTGAGCCTCTGCCACACGTGGAAGGTTCACTCCCAACTTGCGGAATACATACTGCGTGTAGCCAGAGCAGTCGAAACCTCTGGGCGATGTACCACCAAGAATGTATGGCACGCCGCGATAGTTATTGGCTAATGCAATAACTTTTTTACCGGAAATACCAGGTGCTCGTAATTGCGACTTGATTGAGGCAACCTGTCCACTTAATTTACGAATTGTGCGCGAACGAGTCG
Organism: uncultured Actinomycetes bacterium; assembly: GCA_903907835.1. Lineage (GTDB taxonomy): Bacteria > Actinomycetota > Actinomycetes > S36-B12 > UBA5976 > UBA5976. The sequence goes on along the minus strand of CAIVPQ010000192.1, from coordinate 1,133 downwards.
CAGCACGACGCTGTGCCTTCATGCGAGCAGCAACATACTTACGCGCTGATGCTTTTGCGGCAGCTCTGGCCTTAATTCTCGCTTTTACTTTGGCGCGAGCTTTTGCCTTTTCTGGTGACAACTTTTTAGGAGTTACCTTCTTCGATGCAACTTTTTTCGGAGTTGCTTTTGCGGCTGAGGCTTTTGTCCCAGCTGATTTCGTTATTGTTTTCGTTACTGGTGCGACCTGTTTGATTGTCGACTTGGTCTCTGGCTTAGTTGCCGAGTTGCTCTGTGCTGTGAATGCCACAGCACTGGTTAAAACAAGTGAAGCTGTAACTGCAATTGCAGGAAGCTTTCTTGTTACCAACTTGCGATTTTTTGGTGCGCTATGGCGCCCTGTTCTTGACATATATTTCCCCCTACGCCGCTGAGGTGAGCTGTCGGGTGCGGCTGGGAAGAAATCGCCGGCTAGTTTCCTAGCTTTACCCCAAGACCATTTCTGGTCACTTACCTGTGGTTCCCCCACTCTCACCCGAGGTATTAATTATTCGCAGGGGGTGAGATTTGGCGCCCTGCGAATATCGACTCCTTTTGGAATCTCGTTCTTGGCAAGACTACCTGACATAAGTGTCAGACCAAGCCCAAGAATCTCCGGGAATTGTCTTTTTGCAATCTGGGAATAGCAAATATTCCCCCAAATTTCAGGGTTTCTCAAGCAAAATTGCTGGAAAAGATTGAAATTGTGACATATTCCCTAATTTCTAAAAACCGCTTTTTCTAAAGGGAATTCTTATAAATTTATGCAGTTACTGACAATCCCCAATACGGTTGTGGAATGGCTAGGTTGATGTGGTTTCGACGCGATTTGCGTATTCATGACAATCCTGCCCTCTTTGCAGCGATTGCTGGGGCAAGTGCAGATGCCCAAGCCGGTGTGCCTGAGGATGAACAAGTAATCCCGCTAGTTTTGATTGATCCTGCACTTTGGCCAACTTGGGGACACCTTAAACAGGCCTACTTAATTGATTCCCTGGCAGCCTTGAATGAATCGCTCGGTGGCAATCTGGTTATCAAGCATGCAAAAGCCCAGCAAATAATCCCTGAAATAGCGGCAAAATACGGGATAACTGCAGTCCACAGTGCGGCGGATT
>CAIVPQ010000191.1 GCA_903907835.1 uncultured Actinomycetes bacterium | reverse complement strand
TTCCGAGCAGTGTGACAACTGTTGGAGATTACGCATTCGCCAAGAATGCCTTGACATCCATCACGTTTAAGGGCAGTGCCCCTGCAGAAGCAGGTAGCGTATTTGAAAACAACACTGATCTCGCAGCTGTTGATGTTGCTTTCGGTTCTACTGGCTGGGGTGCCACATTTAATGGCATGACGGTTCGTGTTGGTGATGCTCCGTTCACTTACACGGTTGACGAGAACAACAATGTGACTGTTGATGGCTACTTGGGTGACACTCCAGTTGATTTGGTCATTCCAGCAACACTTGGTGGTAATCCAGTCACTTCAATTTATGAATTCGCATTCGCGGGACGCGATCTCACTTCGCTTACGCTTCCTAATACGATTACGAGCATTGGCGATGGGGCCTTTTCTAGCAACTCGTTAACATCATTGACGCTTCCTGCGTCAGTGACGTCGATTGGTTGGAAGACATTTGCTTACAACCAACTCACTAATGTGACGATTCCAGCATCGGTTACCAGCCTTGGTGATACCGTTTTTGGTTGGAATTCGCTTACTTCGGTGACCTTCGACGGTAATGCTCCAGCCGCGGGAATCACTCTATTCAAGGGCAACGCTAATCTTGCAGCGATTGATGTTTCTTATGGCACGACTGGTTGGGCTGCCACATTCACCGATGTCTCGGTCCATGTGGTTGGCGCTCCAGCAGGTAAACCAGCAACTGCACCAAAGATCCGCTCAGCCAAGGTTGGTAATGGTCAAGTTACTTTGGGTATTTGGGCACCGCGCAAGAACGGCGGCTCAGAGATTACAGGTTATGAGTACACCGTTGATGATGGAACAACTTGGGCTGCTGTTGATGCCTCAAGTACTGCTCTGTCGCTTGTCATCACTGGCCTAGATAACGCGACCCGTTACACAGTTAAGGTGCGTGCGGTTACTGGCGCTGGTGGTGGGGCTGCTTCAAGCGCGAAGTCCTTCACCCCACGAACTGTGGCAGGTGCACCAATAATCACTTCGCTTACTGGTCTTAGCGCCAAGATCAAGGTTGATATTGAAGCACCAGCTTTCAATGGTGGGTCAAAGATAACTCGTTATGCCTACTCCATCAACGAAGGTACATGGCACAGTTGGAATGCTGGTGGCACAGGTACACCACAGTTCATCACGGGTCTGAAGGCTGGGGTATCTTGCTCAGTGCGTCTGCGTGCGTACACGGCTGCTGGTTGGGGAGCAATCTCCGAAGCGGCAATCGCCACACCAACTAGAAAATAGTTAATTCATAAAAAAGTAGGGCTTGTTGGGAAACCAGCAAGCCCTACTTTTTATTTCAGGCAAGTATCCTTGAATCATGTTTGTGGGATTGACGGGTGGCATTGGTTCGGGAAAGTCAACTGTTGCTGAATTGTTTGAAAAACTCGGAGCCCGCATTGTTTATGCCGACGAGTTGGCGCGTGAAGCTATCGCTCCTGGTACCTCTGGCTTTGAAAAAGTTATTGATCTTTTTGGCCCTGAACTTATCGGTGAAGATGGTCGGATTAAACGCCAGTTATTGGCGGCACATGTCTTCGGTGAACCAGAAGCACTCGCAGCACTTGAAGAAATCATCCATCCAAGAGTGGCTGCTGCTTTAGGTGCTTTGCGACAGGCAATCGACCCGAGCAAAATTGTTATCTATGAAACCCCATTACTTGTTGAATTAGAAATGATGGATCGATTCGACAAGGTCATAGTTGTTCTCGCTCCGGCAGTTGACCGCATGGTGCGCCTGAAAGCACGTGGGCTAGATGACGATGACATTTTGGCTCGGATGGGTCAACAGGCAACTGACGAAGAACGTCGCGCGATTGCCGACTATGTCATCGAGAATGCGGGCAACTTGGAGTTTCTCGAGAAACAAGTAGCGCAGGTGTGGTCAGCGCTATCGGCGTAGGCTAAAGCCATGACCCGTCCAATTAATGAACTTCAGCGCACGGTTGCGCCATTTGAAGTCATTAGTGAATTTGAGCCAGCGGGGGATCAGCCAGCAGCAATTGCAGAAATCGAACGGCGCATCAGGGCAGGCGAAAAGGACGTGGTCTTGCTTGGTGCAACTGGCACGGGAAAGAGTGCCACAACCGCGTGGCTCATCGAGAAATTGCAACGGCCCACATTGGTGCTAGCACCCAATAAAACACTCGCTGCACAATTAGCAAACGAATTTCGAGAGCTGATGCCAAACAATGCAGTCGAGTATTTTGTTTCCTATTACGACTATTACCAGCCAGAAGCATACATTCCTCAAAGCGATACCTTTATTGAAAAAGATTCATCGGTCAATGAAGAAGTTGAACGCCTGCGGCACAGTGCAACCAACAGTTTGCTTACCCGCAGAGATGTAATTGTTGTAGCGAGTGTGTCTTGTATATATGGACTTGGAACCCCTCAGGAATATATCGAACGCATGATTCGTTTGCGTGTCGGGGAATCCATAAACCGGGATAAATTGCTGAGGTCTCTGGTTGAAATTCAATACAACCGCAATGACATTGCTTTTACTAGAGGAACCTTCAGGGTGCGCGGTGACACTGTTGAGGTATATCCGGTTTATGAAGAGCATCCAATTCGCATCGAGATGTTCGGTGATGACATAGATCGCCTAATGTCATTACATCCGATAACAGGTGAGATTCTTACTGATGATCAGGAAATGCATATCTTTCCTGCTTCTCATTATTCGGCTGGACCAGAAACAATGACTCGAGCCATTCGAGACATAGAAGATGAATTGATCGTGCGACTTGCAGAATTTGAGACTCAGGGGAAATTGCTCGAGGCTCAGCGACTAAAAATGAGAACTGCATACGACATTGAAATGATGCAAAATCTGGGTTTTTGTTCAGGTATTGAGAATTATTCGCGCCACATTGATGGGCGAGAATCTGGAACGGCGCCATTTTGTCTACTTGATTATTTCCCAGAAGACTTCCTGCTGGTTATTGATGAAAGTCACGTGACCGTGTCTCAAGTTGGCGCGATGTATGAAGGCGATGCTTCACGCAAGCGCACTCTAGTTGAACACGGTTTCAGGCTGCCCAGTGCGATGGATAACCGCCCGTTAAAGTTTGCTGAATTTCTTGAGCGTATAGATCAAACCGTCTACCTCTCGGCAACGCCAGGCAAGTATGAACTGGCCAAGGTTGAAGGTGATGTAGTCGAACAGGTGATTCGTCCAACTGGCCTGCTAGATCCCGAAATCATTGTGAAGCCAACCAAGGGTCAAATCGATGACCTAATCCATGAAATCCGTTTGCGCGCTGAAAATGGCACCAGGGTTCTAGTAACTACTCTGACCAAGAAGATGTCCGAGGACCTAACTGACTATCTCCTCGAACAAGGCATACGCGTTAGATATCTACATTCTGAGGTAGACACTCTGCGACGAATTGAACTTCTACGCGAATTGCGACTCGGGGAGTATGACGTGCTGATCGGTATCAACCTCTTGCGCGAAGGACTTGATCTGCCGGAAGTTTCCTTGGTGGCGATTCTGGATGCTGACAAAGAGGGGTTCCTTCGTAGTGAGCGAAGTTTGATTCAAACGATCGGCCGTGCTGCTCGAAATGTGTCGGGTGAAGTTCACATGTACGCGGACAAAATAACGGATTCAATGCGAGTAGCGATCGACGAAACAAATCGACGTAGGGCAAAACAAATCGCTTACAACAAAGAACGCGGCATTGATCCGCAACCTTTACGCAAAAAGATTGCCGACATAACCGACATGATCGTGCGAGAAGATGCAGATAGCGAAGACTTCTTGGCTTCAGGGCTTGGTAAAGGTATTTCAAAGTTGGGCGCCAGAGAGAGCCTGCGCACAATTCCAGCCAAGGACTTGGCTGACTTAATCGATCAGCTCTCTACTCAAATGCACACGGCTGCCTCCGAGTTACAGTTTGAACTTGCCGCCCGCCTGCGCGATGAAATTTCCGAGCTTAAGAAAGAATTGCGTCAGATGTCGCAGGCTGGTCACGCCTAAGCCACCCGAGGTCAAGCGCGCAGACTCAGCAGAGGGTAACCTCAGAGTGTGGATGTTTCTTCAGGTCTCTGGTTTTTAACGCTCGGTGGACTTGCCACAATGTTTGTCGTCGAATTCTTGATCGTTGAACGGCGTATTCACATCTTTACGGCTAAGGAAGCCACATATTGGGTGTTCTTTTATCTTTCTGCTGCTTTGGCTTTTGGCGGATTTATTTGGTTTGAATTTGGAAAGTCGTTTGGTCAGCAATTCCTGGCTGGATGGATAACTGAGTACAGTCTTTCAGTTGACAACATCTTTGTGTTCATTGTGCTCCTGGGTTCGTTCGCTGTGCCTGAGGTCCTCAAGCACAGAGTTTTGCTAATCGGAATCTTGATTGCTATTTTCCTGAGAGCCATCCTGATTGCGGTTGGGGTTAATGCAATCGAGAGATTCACCGCGACATTCTTTGTTTTTGGTGCTTTCCTCCTTTATACGGCCGTGCACGTATGGCGCTCACACGATGAAGAGCCAGACGCAGAAGGTAATGGATTTATTCGCTTCGTAGAGCGCCATCTGCCATCAACAAAACATTACGACGGCACTAGGTTCACCACTATCAAAGATGGCAGCCGAGTCATTACGCCACTTTTACTAGTAATTCTGGCTGTTGGAACAACGGATATTCTTTTCGCTTTGGATTCCATTCCAGCGGTTCTTGGTTTAACCAAGGAAACTTACTTAGTTGTCACCGTTAATGCGTTTGCTTTGATGGGTCTGCGACAACTTTATTTTGTGCTCGATGGCTTGATGGGCAAAGTGATTTATCTGCCAAAAGGCTTGTCGTTAATACTTGGGTTCATTGCGGTGAAACTAATTATTGAAGCCATCAATGGCACAACAGATCTACATCTTCATGAAGTAAGCATCTCTGAATCCCTTGGTTTCATCATCACTGTGCTGATTCTCACGGTTGTTATCAGTGCGATTGCTGTTCGTCGAAATCCTGAATTGGTTTCTGGATCGATCATCAGTGGCGCGATTGAAGAATCGGTCGAACATTCTGGCGAGGCGCTCAGAGGTCTACCTAATGGAGAAGAACACACCGATATCGTGGAGCGTTCATGATTGATCGACTAATAGTTCGGGGAGCTCGCGAACACAATCTAAAAAATGTAAACATTGATTTACCCCGCAACTCCTTGATTGTTTTCACAGGTTTGTCGGGTTCTGGCAAATCTTCGCTCGCCTTTGACACCATTTTCGCCGAAGGGCAAAGGCGTTATGTTGAGTCACTTTCAGCCTACGCGCGGCAATTTTTGGGTCAGATGGATAAACCAGATGTTGACTTCATCGAGGGGTTATCTCCAGCTGTATCAATTGATCAAAAATCAACTAATCGCAATCCGCGCTCAACAGTTGGAACCATTACCGAAGTCTACGATTATTTGCGATTGCTTTACGCACGCGCAGGACGTCCGCATTGCCCAGACTGCGCGCGACCGATTGCTCGACAATCACCGCAGCAAATTGTTGACCGAATTCTGGAAATCGATGAGGGAACTCGTTTTCAGATTTTGGCACCGGTTATCAGAGAACGTAAAGGTGAATACACCGAGTTATTCCGTTCCTTCCAAACCCAAGGTTTTGCTCGCGTCCGCGTAGATGGCACTGTCTATCCGCTGGAAGCGCCACCTAAATTGAAGAAGCAAGAAAAACACACGATTGAAGTTGTGGTTGATCGCCTGGCCGTTAAAGCCGATGATGTTAGACGTCTGACGGACAGTATTGAAACTGCGCTAAGGCTTTCATCTGGATTAGTGACCCTAGAATTTGTCGATTTGCCAGAAGGTGATGCAGAGCGCGAACGCATGTTTAGCGAGCACTTGGTCTGCCTTTTTGATGGCAATCAATTCGAAGAGTTGGAACCAAGATCTTTCTCCTTTAATTCACCTTTTGGCGCCTGCCCAGACTGTGGTGGTCTTGGCACTCAAATGGAAGTTGATGCCGAACTTGTAATTCCTGATCCTTCGTTGTCGCTGAATCAAGGCGCTATCTCACCGTGGGCATCAGGGCACATTTCTGAATATTTCTTGCGACTTATTAAGGCGCTGGGCAAAGAGATGGAATTCGATCTTGATGTGCCTTGGTCCAAGCTGCCTGCTTGCGCCAAGAAGGCGCTTCTATATGGACATGACCATGAGGTACAAGTTAAATACAAAAATAGGTACGGCCGTCAGCGCACTTACTCCACTGGTTTTGAAGGTGCAATCTCTTACATTGTTCGTAAGCATCAAGAATCCGAAAGCGATACAAGCCGCGAGAAGCTTGAAGGCTACATGCGTGAAGTGCACTGCCCGGCCTGTGATGGTGCGCGACTCAAACCATTGTCATTGGCGGTGACCCTGAGCGAACTTAACATCGCTCAAGTAGCCAAGATGCCGATCGGTGAATGTGCTGAATTCTTGAAAGACCTACAACTTTCCCCACGCGAACGAGCCATTGCAGATCGAGTTTTAAAGGAAGTCAATGAGCGATTAGCCTTCCTTATTGATGTGGGTTTAGATTACCTTTCACTTGATCGCCCAGCAGGTTCGTTGGCTGGCGGGGAGGCGCAGAGAATCCGTCTAGCCACCCAAATCGGCTCAGGGTTGACTGGTGTTCTTTACGTTTTAGATGAGCCGAGTATTGGTTTGCACCAACGCGATAATCATCGGTTAATCGAAACACTTATTCGCCTGCGTGATTTAGGGAACACTCTCATTGTTGTTGAACACGACGAAGACACGATCAAGACTGCCGACTGGATTGTCGACATTGGACCGGGTGCTGGTGAGCATGGGGGACATGTTGTTGTCAGCGGTTCATATGATGACTTACTTAATAACTCGGATTCTCTAACTGGTCAGTATCTCTCTGGTAAGCGAAGCATTGAAGTTCCGAAGCAGCGTCGGGCAATAGATAAAACCCGTCAACTGACTGTCAATAACGCGCGAGAACACAATCTTGACAATGTGACTGCATCTTTCCCGTTGAGCGCTTTTGTGGCGATTACTGGCGTATCAGGTTCAGGTAAGTCGACGCTGGTAAATGACATTCTCTACAACGTCCTGGCGCGCGACTTAAACAATGCTCGAACTGTCCCTGGTCGCCATAAGAGCGTTTCGGGTGTTGAGCAGCTCGACAAGGTAGTGCACGTGGACCAGAGTCCAATCGGGCGGACACCTCGGTCAAACCCGGCAACTTACACGGGCGTATTCGATCATGTGCGCAAGTTGTTTGCTGAAACTCAAGAATCAAAGATCAGGGGATATCAGCAGGGACGTTTCTCATTCAATGTTAAAGGTGGCCGATGCGAGTCATGTTCTGGCGATGGCACTTTGAAGATTGAGATGAACTTCCTGCCAGATGTCTATGTTCCTTGTGAAGTTTGTCACGGTGCAAGGTATAACCGTGAGACTCTCGAGGTTCATTACAAGGGCAAATCAATTGCAGATATTTTGAACATGCCAGTTGAGAACGCCTTGGAATTCTTTGCAGCGATCCCGCCGATCGCCAGACATCTGCAGACTCTTGTTGATGTGGGGCTTGGCTATGTCCGATTAGGTCAACCAGCAACAACGCTTTCAGGTGGCGAGGCCCAGCGAGTTAAATTGGCCTCAGAATTGCAAAAGCGTTCAACTGGCAGAACAGTCTATGTACTCGATGAACCGACCACCGGTCTTCACTTTGAGGACGTGCGAAAGTTACTTGGTGTTTTGCATTCCTTAGTCGATAAGGGAAATACCGTTTTGGTCATTGAACACAACTTGGACGTCATCAAAACCGCCGACTGGGTTATTGACATGGGCCCTGAAGGTGGATCAGGTGGTGGCAAGGTTGTTGTTACTGGAACTCCTGAGACAGTCGCTGCTCACAAGACCAGCCACACAGGCCGATTCTTAAAGCCACTGTTGGGTGCGTCAACGGCTAACAAGAAGCCAGTGGTCGAAAAGAAAATACCGGCGAAGAAAGTCAGTGCACAGCCCAAAAAAGTAGTGGTCAAAAAGAGCACCACAAAGAGGGCTTAATGCGCCCATCCGATAAACCAAAGGACATTCCCACGAATCCTGG
>CAIVPQ010000190.1 GCA_903907835.1 uncultured Actinomycetes bacterium | reverse complement strand
TATACCTATAACCTAAGTAAATATGAGATTAGCAGGGAAATGATTGATAAGGCAAATGCAGGTGGTGGGCTAGGCATTACGCTTGCTGATTTAAGCACCATGGGTGGTAATGGCTCGTTACGACCCGCCTCTGGATTAAGTTGGTATGAGGCTGCAAAATTTGTGAACTATTTAAATGTAAGTTCTGGTAGCAATGCAGCGTACAAGTTCGATTCAAATGGAAACTTCCAACTATGGTCAGTCAACGACCTAGGATATAATTCGAATAATTTATATAGAAATAGCCTTGCTACATTTTGGCTGCCAAGCACAGATGAGTGGTACAAGGGAGCATACTCGAGTTTAAGTGGTGCATGGTCTAATTCCTTGAGTGGTCGTTACGGCCTTGGAATCTCATCTGGTCCAGTGGACATTACTGATGCTGGTGGCCAAACAGCTTGGGGGACTATTGGCCAAGGGGGAAATGTCTGGGAATGGCTAGAAACTGCAAGCGATGGATCGAATAACAACACAACTGAATTGCGTGATCAACGCGGTGGGTCGTGGTTCTCACAGGCTAATGCAGTAAACTCATCAGTCCGTGTGGAACAAAATCCTTTTGTTGAAAATGAGTATAACACTGGCTTTCGAGTTGTAAGCGTCCCCGAACCATCGGCTCTTTCGCTGCTCGGTGTTGGCGGATTGGCTTTAGCCATAATCAAGCGCAGACGGGCATAAACCCGAGCAGGCGCTTTGCGGGCAAGACAGATTGCCCAACGAGTGAACAAGATAACGGCTGGATTAACGCGGTTGTTCCAATGTCCTGCTCTGATCTGCCTGAGACAGAGCCAGTCGCGCCGCAGACAGAGTTGGAGAAACTGACCGCCTGTGCGGAGGAACAAACGGCTGAACTGCCACGGATATGAACTTGGTGGCGATAGCCAACATGTGAATGAAGTGGTAGTGAATGCCGTGACTGGAATCTGCTGGAAAAAAGACTGAATCAACACATGGGTATAGAACCCAACGCAACAGCGAAGACCAAGGGGAAATGCGAAATCTGAAGCGCATGAGGCGTTGGCGAAGCCATAGCCGAATAAGCTGCAGATGAGCAAAACCTAACTGCTGGAAGGACACGAAGCGCAATCCAGCACAAAGAAAATACTCCCTCTGAAAGGAGATACCGAGGCCGTGCTGGTGGCGCGAGTGTCTTGCGTGGCCACGAATGCGAAGCGAAGCGACAAATGAGGCACACGCATCAATGCGGTGGAGGAACAAGTGTGACGACCCACCTAGCGAAGAATTACGGAAGGCGGTGTGACGAATCGGAACACGGCCTGACGAGACCTACGCTCCGAAGCGAGGCATGATCCGGAGCGACAGCGGAGGATGATGCAAGCGAGGGTGTACGGGTTGGTGAGCGCAACGCGCGAACGGGTTGGGACGATGATGTAATGTTAAAGTTAAAAAAAGAGATGGAGAGAGGTTAGAGCCGCTGCGAGTGCCAACGAGCTAACCGCCAAAGGTTGATTGCTGATTATTGGTGACTGATAGCTGTAATTGGCGGGGCGACTGGAAGGAGCGAGCGGCGTGGGCAAAGGGCGGTTACCGCGTTTGGGCGTGTAACTACTAAATATGAGTCAGTTAAGAATCATCAAAAGATCAATGAAATATGGTTCTTT
>CAIVPQ010000189.1 GCA_903907835.1 uncultured Actinomycetes bacterium | reverse complement strand
TCAAAGGAGCATCATGACCGCTGAAGTATCAAGTGACGTAACTGAAGAAGTGACTATTAATTCGAGCGTTGTGCTTACTGATGTTGCTGCCGAAAAGGTTCGCACTCTTTTGATTCAAGAGGGTCGCGACGATTTGAATTTGCGCATTGCAGTTCAGCCCGGCGGATGTTCTGGTTTGCGTTACCAACTTTTCTTCGATGACCGCAAACTCGATGGAGATGTTCGTGAAGAAATCAGTGGCGTAGGTGTAGTTGTAGATCGTATGAGCGTTCCATATCTAGGTGGCGCGATTATTGACTTTGTCGACACCATCGAAAAGCAAGGGTTTACAATCGACAATCCAAATGCTGGCGGTTCGTGCGCATGTGGAGATTCATTTAGTTAATAATTTTTTGCAAAGTACCCGTGCCTATCAATCAGGTGCGGGTACTTTTCGTTAGGCTCAAGTTTTATGCGTATAGCGATTACTGGCTCAGTAGCAACTGACCATCTGATGACTTTTCCTGGCTTGTTCAATGACTCACTGATGGCGGACCAGCTCCACAATGTTTCATTATCTTTTCTAGTGGATGATTTACAGATACGTCGTGGTGGAGTGGCTGCAAACATTTGTTTTGGGATGGGTGTGCTTGGCGGTAATCCTTTATTGGTCGCAGCAGTTGGTAATGATTTCTTGGATTACCGTGCTTGGCTCCAGGAGCATGGAGTGGATTGTCAACATGTGCATATTTCCACAAAAGCTCACACGGCAAGATTTATGTGCACAACAGATCAGGAACAAAATCAGATTGCTTCGTTTTATCCTGGCGCAATGTCTGAATCTGCGGATATCAATCTTGCAAAAATAAGTCACGAGGTGGGTGGAATAGATTTGGCTTTAATCGGAGCTGATGACCCAAGTGCAATGATTGCGCACACCAACTCTTGCCGAGACTTAGGAATCAAATTCATTGCTGATCCTTCTCAACAGTTACCTCGACTTGATGGCGCTCAGACAATCAGCATCATCGATGGTGCGGATTTCCTATTCAATAATGAATACGAAGCCAACTTAATTGAGCAAAGAACTGGCTGGACATCCAATGAAGTTTTGGCACATGTCGGAGTCAGGGTCACGACACTTGGTAAAAACGGTGTGCAAATCACCTCACGTGATGGTTTGAACATCCATGTTCCAGTTGCTCAGGAGAAATCAATAAAGGATCCAACCGGTGTCGGTGATGCATTCCGAGCTGGCTTTATCACGGGTCTGGATTGGGGTCTGGGTCTAGAGCGTTGCGCTCAAGTCGGCTCTCTACTTGCTACATATGTGATTGAAACAATTGGAACGCAAGAATTCACTTTGGATGATCAAGATTTTGTTCGCAGACTTGGGGTTGCCTACGGTCAAGAGGCAGCAATGGAAGTTCAGCCGCATCTCGGATCATTAATTTCCAGATGATTTGATAGGCGATTTGGATGTCTGATTCCATAAATGGCTCAATTGATTTGCCCGACCCGAGGCTGGCACCCGAAGATTTTGACTTGATTGCGCTCGGCTACGTCGACAGTTCAGGCAATGAACTGACCAGTGATCCTTTGCCTGAGTGGCCAGTATTAACCAGGTTTGGTAGCAAATGGAGCAGCGAAGTACTAATTGCCGCATATCAACGCGGTATGTTCCCCATGCCTTTCGAGATTGATGGTGGAACTTTCACTATTGGTTGGTGGTCGCCGCAACCACGAGCAATTTTCATTCCAGAAACCTTTATTCCTAGTCGATCGTTGCGTAAGTCAATGAAGAATTTTTCATTTAGTGTCAATCAAGATTTCACAGGGGTGATGAAGGCCTGCGCAAATCCAGAAAGACCGCAAGGTTGGATAAATGAGAAAGTAATTGAAAGTTTTACCCAACTGCACATCCAAGGACTGGCTCACTCAGTAGAAGTTAAGAATCTTGATGGAGACTTGGTTGGCGGGCTTTATGGGGTTGAAGTTGGCGGAGTGTTTGCGGGGGAATCTATGTTCCACACGCAACGGGATGCGTCTAAGGCCGCCCTAGTGCACTTGACTCAAATCATGAGTTTTGGATCTGGTCGGATAATTGATACCCAGTGGATGACACAACATCTGGAAAGTCTGGGCGCCATAGAAATTGCTCGAAACGCCTACTGCGATCTTGTCAAAAGTTTACAAGACATGCCAAGCGCATTCACTGCGCAAAATCTGACACTGCAGAGAAGACGTTATCTCTAACTGTTGTGTTCTGCATCACATTGATGAAAATCTAAACCTCTTTGCGCGCCCTGACAGGTCACATCATCACCTTTTGCGGTAGTCTTTAAAGGAGAAAAGCCCTAGTAATGTCGATAGTTGACCCGTGCTGGATTTAAAAATATTAAGGATGAACGCTACGTGAAATCTAATGCTCCTCACAAGCGGATAGCGCTGCTGTCGCTGACTGTCGTTTCCGTGGCATTACTTGCTGGTTGCTCAAATGATTCAGAATATGGGCGCCTTGGAATGCCGGACCCGGCAACAGAAGAGGGACCTAGAATTCTTTCCCTTTGGCAAGGATCATGGCTGGCCGCGATGGTCGTTGGCGTATTCGTCTGGGGGCTCTTAATCTGGGCCATTGTTGCCTACCGTAGGCGCGAGGGCGATCCGTTGCCTTCTCAGATTCGCTACAGTGTTCCGATTGAAATCCTTTATACGGTAGCCCCGCTTTTAATGATTTTGGTTCTGTTTTATTTCACACAGCGAGATCAAACAATCTTGACAAAGATTTCCAATGAGCAAACGCATAGCGTAAATGTTGTTGGCTGGCGTTGGTCATGGGCCTTCAATTATGAGGAAGAGAACGCCTACGATGTTGGAACTCCAG
>CAIVPQ010000188.1 GCA_903907835.1 uncultured Actinomycetes bacterium | reverse complement strand
TCCCGAAGATGGCATTGCTTTAGTTGGTGGACAACTTGGGGTACTTGGAATTTCAAGTGACGTCACACCGTCAGCAACTGCGCCTATTGCCAGTCCCGCTCCAGAAGTTGCCCAAAGCGCACCTGCAACTCCTGTTGCAAGCACTGCGGTCGCACCTGCTGGGGCTTCAACCCCTGTCAATAACTCATCTGCCTACGCCACTCCCCTTGTTCGCAAATTAGCCGCAGAACGTGGAGTTGATCTTTCAACAATCACTGGAACAGGTATTGGTGGCCGAATCCGCAAGGAAGACATTGCCGGTGACGCTCAGCCTGCGCCTACTCCAGCGCCAGCACCTGCTGCATCTGTCCCACCTGCAATTCCTGCTGCACCTAGCGTTTCAGCAGCACCAGCCGCCCCGAAAGCGGTAGCCCAAGAGCTTCGCGGTCGCACTGAGCCAATGACTCGTCTACGTAAGGTAATCGCTGAGCGGATGGTCGAATCCCTACAGGTTGCTGCTCAGTTAACTTCGGTAGTTGAGGTTGATGTCACCAGAATTGCCGCACTTCGCACTAAATCCAAGTCCGCCTTTGAAACTCGCGAGGGGGTAAAACTTTCATTCTTGCCGTTCTTTGTGAAGGCAGCCTGCGAGGCCCTAAAGCAATTCCCAACAGTTAACGCCACGATTGATCAAGAAGCTGGAACAGTCACATACTTTGACTCCGAGCACATCGGCATTGCTGTTGACACCGAAAGAGGTCTTCTCGTACCAGTTGTTCGCGATGCGGGAGACTTGAACTTGGGCGGCATCTCACGCAAGATTAGCGACCTAGCGCAACGCACACGCACGAACAAGCTTTCTCCAGATGAACTCAGTGGTGGAACATTCACAATCACCAATACCGGCAGCCGTGGGGCCTTATTCGATACGCCAATCATTAATCAACCACAAGTTGCAATTATGGGTACTGGCGCAGTAGTGAAGAGGCCAGTTGTAATCCAAGATGAGAATGGCTCTGACATTATCGCTATCCGACAGATGGTTTACCTTGCGCTCACCTACGATCACCGACTCGTTGATGGCGCCGATGCTGCTCGATTCCTTTCTGCAATTAAGGCGCGCTTGGAAGAGGGTTCATTCGAAGCGGACCTTGGTCTTTAATCTGAAATGACAAAGCATCTGGGAGAACTATGAAAATCGCAATTGCAGGTTCTTCTGGACTTATCGGACAGGCACTCGTTGAGTCGCTGCGTGAAGAAGGTCACGAGGTCTTTCGGATTGTTCGGCGACCAAGCACTGCTCAAACAGAGGTTACTTGGAATCCAGACTCGGGCACGATTGACTTAGCCAAACTCGAAGGAGCGCAAGTTCTAATAAATCTTGCTGGTGCTGGCGTTGGCGATCGACGCTGGAGCAAGACCTACAAGAATTTGATTCATAGTTCACGGGTAAATAGCACTCGAACTATTAGCAAAGCCGCAATTGCCATAAAACCTGACGTTCTAATCAATGCCAGTGCCATTGGTTGGTATGGAGATACAGCCGAGCTAGAGGTCACCGAAAGCACTTCGGCCGGCCAAGGATTCCTCGCAGAAGTTGTGCGCGACTGGGAAAAAGAAACAGAAGTTGCTCAAGATGCGGGTATCCGGGTCGTGAAAATACGAACAGGATTAGTAGTCGCCCAGGGTGGCGGAGCTTGGGCTAAGTTGCTGCCAATCTTCAAACTAGGACTTGGCGGAAAATTAGGCTCAGGCAAACAATATTGGTCGTTTATATCTTTACGAGACGAAATCGCTGCAATCAAATTTATTATTGCAAATGAGCAGATTAGTGGAGCGGTGAACTTGACTGCTCCCAATCCTGCCACCAACGCCCAAGTCACTAAGGCGATGGGAAAGGTTTTGCGTCGGCCAACTTTTTTTCTGGTTCCCGCTTTTATTCTCAAGATTGTTCTCGGAGAGTTTTCCATTGAAGTCCTTGGGAGCACACGGGTGAAACCTGCAGTGCTTTTGGCTAAAGGTTTCCAATTTTCAGACCCTGACATCACAAGTGCTTTGCACACGCTGACTCAGAAGTAAACATGCTTCCGTCAAAATGTGACGTTGTTGTCGTCGGCGCCGGAATGGCCGGTTTGGCAGCGGCCCGCGAATTAGTTGTAGCTGGGCGAGACGTACAGATAATCGAAGCCAGCGATCAGTTCGGCGGTCGCGTGCGCACTGATTTTGTAGATGGGCTAAAGCTTGATCGGGGATTCCAGCTCTATAACCCTTCTTATAGCGAGGGAGCCCGCATCCTGGATTTGCAAGCCTTACAGATAAAGCATTTAAGCGCTGGACTAATCGTCAATCTCGATGGCAAGCAGTTTCGAATTGGTGATCCGATTAGAGAACCTAGTTGGGTTTTAGATGGCCTACAAGCCCCTGTCGGGAGCGTCATTGCAAAAATGAAATTTGCTAAGTATGCGGCAAAGGTGGCTTTGGGTTCACTGGAAATTGAAGAAGTTGATCAGCGAAGTGATGCTTACTTAACATTTACATTTGGCAAAAAAATGGCAAACCGACTGTTACGTCCATTTTTATCGGGGGTTTTCCTCGAGGATGAATTACAAACATCAAAAAGATTTCTTGATTTGGCCATCCGAGCGTTCGTGCGAGGAACTCCTGGTGTCCCAGCGAACGGGATGGGTTCGATTCCTGCACAAATTGCCGCGCAACTCCCCCAAGGAATAATCCACTTAAACACTAAAGCTGCTTCAATTAAAAATGGTTTGGTTCAAACTGACAAAGGTTCGATTCAAGCGAGGTCGGTGATTATTGCAACGAATGCTCGTCATGCCCAAACTTTGATACCAACCTTGAATGTTCCAGAGACCAATAGCGTGACAACTTTTTATCATTTGGCAGATTGCGAAGCGCAAGAATTGACTGATGGTCGCAGCACATTAGTAGTTGATGGTTTGCGATTCGAATCAGGGACAGCCGACCCCACTCGACCTCTCGTAAATACTGTGGTGCTGTCTCATGCTGCCCCGAGTTACGCAAGTGAAGGAAGAGTTCTTGTTTCCTCCTCAATGATCGGATTACACGATAACTCAACCAGCGAATCCAGCGTAAGAAGACATCTGGAGATGCTCTATGGCGTACCTACGTCTGGTTGGACCCATGTCGCTACTTATGCAATCCCAGATGCGCTACCCCAGATGTCTGCCCCACATGAATTAGCAAAATCAAGCCGCTTCGGCTCGGGACTTTATCTTGCTGGAGATTATCGCAATGTATCTTCTATCAATGGTGCACTAATGAGCGGTCGAGCAGCAGCTACCGCTCTTTTAGAAGATGGAAATTAATTCACCAGGCCCGGACGAATTACTGTTTCTACTACTTGGCCATCAACTAGTTCAACCTTGTAGGCATTTGCCTTTGATTTCTCAGAATCCACAACAACTTCAATCGGATCTATCCCCCGATAAATAAGCGCTGCATGGTCATCAGTTGCATACGATACAGGCAGAGTTTTATCCTTGACCACAGATTGCAATAGAGGTCGCCGCGATGCTTCAGAGTCATAGTGAACTCCATTACCGTAAGGCAGAAAGCCAAGAGAGTTCGTCACAACTTGCAACTCCGGTCCAAATGAATCTGTAGGGCCACCCACATGCCAACAGATTGACCCAGCACTGACTCCACCTAACACGGTGCCAGATTCCCACGCATCCTTGAGTGCTAGATCAACTTGGTGAAGTTTCCAGAGGCTCAGCAAGTTAGCAACTGAACCTCCGCCAACCCAAATTAAATCAGCACTGTCGACCAGTGATTCAACGGGCTGATTAGGTTGCGTAAACAAGGCCAGATGACCAACATCCACACCCAATTGTGAAACTGCTTCATACATCGTAGAAAGATACTGTTTGTCATCGCCGCTTGCGGTGAGAACAAAAAGAACACGTGGTCTCGTTTTACCCGTGAGCTCGAGAGCCCGTTTAAAGATTCCACCTGGTCGTACGACACCCCAGCGCCCAGTGGCAACAAAGCCACCACTGGAGGCAACAATGTGACGTTGGGTCACTATCCCTCAATCACACGATCAGTATCGGGCGCTTCTGCCTCAGAAGTTGCGTCTGCCTTAGACAATGCGCTTGGCCACCACACCTTGGCGTTCATTTCGTAAGAAAGCGCTGGGACCAGCAAACTTCGCACAATGATTGTGTCAAGAAGGACACCGAATGCAACTGCGAAGCCCAACTCCACCAAAAACACCAACGGCAATGTTGCAAGTACTGCGAATGTGGCAGCTAGGACGATACCGGCTGAGGTAATCACACCACCTGTCACAGTAACTCCCTTGAGGATACCCTCGCGAGTTCCAAGGCGCTTTGCTTCCTCACGAATACGGGTCATCAGGAAGATGTTGTAATCAATACCTAAGGCAACTAAGAACACAAAGGCAAACAATGGGAATGCTCCATCAGTTCCAGCGAACTTGAAAACATGTGTAAATACCAAATGGCAGATACCCAAAGTTGCGCCGAATGAAAGGACCGTAGTAGCGATGAGCAGTAAAGGCGCAACCAAACTACGAAGTAGCAGCGCAAGAATAATACCGATTACTAAAAGAGCAACCGGGATAATTAAGTTGCGATCATGAAGATTGGCTACTTGAATGTCGTAATTTGCCGCCGTACTTCCACCAACCAAAGCCGTTGCACTCGCGGCATGAACCGCTTCACGCATTGCTGGAATGTAATTTTGCGCGGCAATCGAATCAGCTGGCTGATCCAGGATTGCCTGAATCTGAGTCCAGCCATCAATAACTTTGACACCGTAGTCGCCAATGCCTGGACTACCCATCGGCATATCGGTCGGAACATCAAGAGTTACGGTGGCACTATCCACACCATCGAATGAATCGAGTATGTCAATCACTTTTGCCGTATCAGCAACAGGCACATAAACCAAAGTAGGGTCTCCGGATCCTGCTGGAAAATGCTCAGACAGCTTTGTCAGACCCACCACTGAATCAGGCTTGCCCGTAAATGCCTCTGTCTGTGACAGGCCAGAGGTGTTTAGTTGGAAGGCAAAACCAGCGCTTATGACTAGGAGTAGACCCGAACCAACCCACACCCGGCGTGGACTGCGCCCAACGCTGTCCGACACCTTTGACCAAATACCCGATAGCCGGTCATCAACATCGTCATGACGAGGCACCTTGGGCCAGAAAATCCAGCGACCACAAAGAACAAGTATTGCTGGCAATAGAGTCAACATGACCAACTGAGCAGAAAGAATTCCAATAGCGGCTACTGGTCCTAACGATCGGACACTCTTGAGATCGGATAGCCCAAGAACCAAAAGCCCAGCAATAACTGTTAAACCCGAAGCAACAATGGGTTCGATAACACCCTTCAGCGCTACTTTCATAGCATCGACGCGGCTATCAAAGTGGTGCAACTCTTCACGGTATCTAGCGATGAGAAGAAGCGCGTAGTCCGTAGCAGCACCAATGACTAGCACTGAAAGAATTCCCTGTGATTGCCCATCTAGTGCGATGGTGTCGTTCTTTGCTAATAGATAGACAATGCCACCTCCCACAGAAAGTGCCATCACAGCAGCAAAAAGTGGGATGAACCACAACACTGGACTGCGGTACACAATAATCAAAATGATGCCTACGACAAGCAGTGTGATCAGTAGTAGATCCGTGTCAATTGAGCCGAAACTGCCGAAAAGGTCGGCCAGAATTCCACCGATACCTGTGACATGCGATTCAAAACCGGGAACTGTGTCCGCGGCAATGCGGATTGCTGCCACAACCTCGGGCAGCGCTGGTTTGTTGTTCGCCAACGGAACAGCGAGCTTGTCATTATCCAATGGCACAGATAACAATATTCCCTTACCATCTTTGGACGGCACTGGGATAAGTTGTGCCCCATCAGCAAGGTAATCACCAACAGTTTTAGTCGTGTCTGGAACTTTTGCCTCGGTCAATTTCTGCACAAATGCGGAGACACTGGCGATACCCTGCGCATCGGCGGTCCCACTGAAGATTACAAGTGCTGGCAAAAGCTTGGTGTCGGCTGCTGTGAACTTGGTTGCGATCTCAGAGGCCTTAGTTGACTCAGCTGAACTCGGCAAGAAACCAGTACTGTCATTCTTCTGAACACTGGTCAACTTGCCGAACAGCGGACCGGCAGCCCCACCCACGCCGAACCAGCCGATTATGACTAGTAGAGCGATAACGAGTGGCTTGCGATGTGATGGTTTCTTGCGAGAAATTTTCTGAACTTCATCGAGCTGAGTCATAGAAAATGACACCCTTCAGGTAGGACTTTGTGGCTCTATCTTATTGTCAGATGCCGCCATAGAGCTGACTAGGTCAATAAATAACACTAGGAAAAGTGCTTTGTGTTTTCTCGTAGGCTGGATACATGCATCTGGCCATCGACTCTCTTTCCGTTGGAAAACAGCTCGTTGCATTCGAAGATGCTTTGCACTTACAGCGCAAAATTCACCAGCGAGTTGTTGCGAAAGAGTCACCTGACACCATTATCTTGCTAGAGCATGACAATGTTTACACGGCTGGCAGGCGTACTGAGGCTTTCGAGCGCCCAAACGATGGCACATCCGTCGTTGATGTAGACCGCGGCGGAAAGATAACTTGGCACGGACAAGGTCAACTAGTGGGATACCCAATTGTTCATCTAGCTAACCCGATGGATGTTATTTCACATGTGAGGAAGATTGAAGATGTCTTAATCGGCGTTTGCCAGGATTTTGGCCTGCAAACACGTCGAGTAAAAGGACGTTCCGGCGTCTGGGTTTGTGACGGCACGATTGATCGAAAGCTGGCAGCCATCGGGGTGCGAGTCGCACAAGGCGTGACTATGCATGGATTCGCCTTGAATTGCAATAACGATCTTTCTTGGTTTGATCGAATTGTTCCCTGCGGCATTTCCGATGCGGGAGTAACAACCTTGAGTAAAGAAGTAGGGCGCAGCATAGAGCCCACTGACATCTTGCCTTCACTTGAATCGCATCTACGCCGAGTGTTCACACCTACCGTAGACTTAAAGCCGTGAGCGATCCCTACCTACAACCGAGCAGCCCGACGGGTGCAGTTGATGCTGCTAGTTCGCAGCCGAGGCTACTGCGAATTGAGGCCCGAAACTCACAGACACCAATTGAGCGAAAGCCTGAATGGATCAAGACAAAACTAAAAACGGGTCCCGAATACACCGAGATTATGAATTTGGTTAAATCGGAGGGACTTCACACTGTCTGCCAAGAGGCTGGGTGTCCCAACATTTTCGAATGCTGGGAAGACCGAGAAGCAACTTTCTTAATTGGTGGCGATCAGTGCACACGCAGATGTGACTTCTGCCAGATTGATACGGGCAAACCGCTCGCGCTTGATCGTGATGAACCAAGACGCGTAGCCGAGTCAGTACAAAAAATGCAGCTCAAGTATGCAACAGTGACAGGTGTTGCTCGCGATGACCTACCCGATGGTGGAGCATGGCTTTATGCCGAGACAATTCGCGCGATCCACGAAGCCGTCCCAGGATGCCATGTGGAAATGCTCGCACCTGATTTTGATGCCAAACCAGAGCTTCTAGCCGAAGTATTTGAATCTAGACCTGAGGTCTTTGCGCACAACATCGAAACTGTGCCACGTATTTTCAAGAGAATCCGACCAGGATTCAGATACGAGCGCTCATTAGCGGTAATCACCGCCGCAAGAGACTTTGGCCTCGTTACAAAGAGCAATCTAATTCTGGGGATGGGCGAGGAAATTTCCGAGGTGCATCAAGCTTTGGAAGATTTGCATTCAGCTGGGTGTGACTTGATAACGATTACTCAGTATCTGCGTCCTTCTGTTCGACATCACCCAGTTGAACGGTGGGTCAAGCCAGAGGAATTTGTGGAACTTGCCAAAGTAGCCGAAGAAATTGGATTTGTTGGCGTAATGAGTGGCCCCCTAGTTCGTTCTTCATATCGGGCGGGCAAGCTCTATCAGCAAGCCATTGCAGCGCGTCACACCGACAACATTTAGGGTTGAGACATGTCTACTAATCAAACTCCAGCCAAAAAACCAAAATGGCATCAGCAATTTCGTGAAACCTACGCAATCACAAAGAAACAAGTCAACAAACTTGGTTTGAAATTAACGCTAGTTTTCCTTGTTACATTCGCCGCGATTTTGTCACTTGGCTTTGGATTAGGTGCACCTTTGCCCTTTGGAGCGTTGGGTTTGGGTGTCGCTTTACTAGTGACCACTTTCTTTTTCGGCAAGATTGCTGAACGTGCTGCTTATGCGTCTATCGCTGGACAAGTTGGGGCCGCTGCATCAGTAGCAAACGCTATGCCCGCGCGACGTGGCTGGTTTACAACGCCAGGTATTGCAGTGGATCGAAATCAAAATTTAGTTCATCGACTTGTTGGTCGTCCTGGAATTATTTTGATTGCCGAGGGTGAACGCCCACAAGCACTTGTAGCTGAGCAACGCAAAGTGCACGCGCGATTTGTGCCAGACATACCAATCCATGAAATTTATGTCGGTCATGGAGCTGTGGAACTTACCGATCTGCAAAAGGCCGTCAAAAAACTCCCAAAGGCACTCCGCCCGGGGGCTGTTACCGAGTTACGTCGAAAACTCAATGCGCTACCAAAAATGTCTATGCCGATTCCAAAAGGTCCAATGCCAACTGGTCGGCGACCAAAGCGGTAATTTGCTCTGGCTGGTTTTAACCAAGAAATTTCTTTTACCTATTTAGCGAGCTCGTAAGATTACAGATTTTGCCACCTTGTCATGCAGTCCTCGAGAATCTCGATCCCAAATTAGCGCTGGTATCACCAGGCAGAGTAATCCTGTGCGAAGCAATACGTTAAGAATCGGCAAGCGATTGCCTGC
>CAIVPQ010000187.1 GCA_903907835.1 uncultured Actinomycetes bacterium | reverse complement strand
GGTTGTGCCTGCTAAAACACCTGATGCAGTTGTGGCGCGTCTTTACGAAGCTGCCAAATTGAGTGCAAATAGCCCAGAATTTTCTGGATTTATTGCTAAAAGTGCCGGTGTGATTGAGGTGAGCCCTTCGCCTACGTTCTTCAACGAACAGTTGAAGTCCTATTTGGTCGATGAAAAGAAAATCGTTGACCGACTGGGCTTGAAGCCCCAGTAATACAGTTTGTGAGAGCAATTTCCGTGAATCGTCATTTGATCTATGATTGCATGAAATTAGATAAGACCTTTCATGGATTTTGCAAAAGAGACTGTCGACCCCTCTCAACTCCGGCGTGATTCGCACTTCATATTAGCGCGTTCATTGCTGGGCCGTGCTATTGGGTTCAAGCTTTGCAAATCCGAAACATTAGACGCCCTCATGAGTGAGGCTTTTACCAAAAGCTTGTCTAAATCGGAAATCCTTGCTCACCATGGCGATGACTTTGATTGTCTTTGCATGGTGCTTGAGGGCTCTCTCGAGGTCAGCAATCTCAGAAGAGACGGTCATCGGCATTTGATTCATTTCATGCAGCCTGGTGACTTGCTTGGATTTATCAACATGCTCGATGGACAAGGCCTGGTCAATGATTTGATCAGTCGATTTGCCGATACAACGGTGTTGATGGTGCCGGGCGACAAAGTCAGAAGTCTTCGGCAGAAATTCCCAGACTTATCAACGGCTATTGAAATGCAGATTGCATTTCGCAGTCGATTGCTCTACGAGCGTTTGGCGGCAGATCCATCTATGCCTTTAGAAAATCGATTGGCCAAATTGTTGTTAACGCTGTCAAACTTATATGGACTGCAGCGAGACGATGGCGTACTTTTGGATGTTCGAATTTCTCAGGCTGATCTGGCTGACTGGTTGGGAGTAAGTCGGCAACGAATTAACTCTGCTACGCAATTGTTGAAGCAAGAAGGTTTGTTAAACCTCGGTTATTCGTCCATCATCATCAAAGACATCGATGCACTCAAGCTGAGAACCAGCGTTTGAAAAAACTCCAACGAGTTGGGGTTTTTCACGGAACTAAATGATTGATTTGTCTTTATTCTGACAATCATTCTGAATTGGGTTTCTTATCATGGATTGCTTCAGCGTATCGCTTTTAGGCAACACATGTCCCATCCAACTTCCAGTACGAACGATTTGGCTTCACAAGTTCTCGCCTCTTCAAATTTTCAAGGAACGATAGGTAAAACTCTAGGCGATTCCATGCCGCATTGGGTTGCGCCTACGAAGCCCAAAGCAGATGCACCCAACGTCATCGTGATTCTGTTGGACGATTTAGGCTATTCTGACTTTGGTTGTTTTGGCAGAGAGATTGAAACGCCCAACATTGATTCATTGGCGGCCAATGGATTGAGATACACGGGTTACACCACAGTCCCAATGTGTACCCCAGCACGCGCCGCCATGTTGACTGGCAAAAATCCGCACGCTGTCGGTTGTGGTTGGCTAACCCATAACAACCCTGGATTCCCAGGTTACAAAGGAGATCG
>CAIVPQ010000186.1 GCA_903907835.1 uncultured Actinomycetes bacterium | reverse complement strand
CGGGCTGCTTTGCGGGTGGCTCCAGATGAATTAATCCTGACAGAGACTGATTCTCCATTTTTGACCCCAGCGCCCATGCGGGGCAATCCGAACTCCTCGGTGAACTTAATCCACACTGTGCGGGCCATTTCACAGGTTCGAGACGCGCCTGAAGAAGAAATTTGCAATCTACTTTATGCAAATGCTGCAAGGGTTTTTGGCCCTTTTTAGCCATTTCGGAGTTGGCTTAGGGCCTAAGTCGCGATATCCTATGGAAAGACCATTTTGCCAAGGGCTTGGAGTATCTATGACGCAACGAGGACGCCACCGCGTACCCGCTCGCCATGCTCGCCCGAAACCCCATTTGGTTCCAGCCAAAATTATCGCTGGGATGGTTACTTTCGGTTTAGCCGCAATCACAGTATCGGCACAGGCTTCGGTCAGCCCGAACAATGTTGCTGGCGAATTTGTAAATGTTTCTGCCTTAAAGCAGTCCAACCAAGAATCCGCATCGCTGAAGCGGGTTAGTGTTTCGGTTTCAACCAAGAACATTAGTCGTAAAGTTAAATTCAGCACTCTGATTAAAAAAGACAAATCCATCAGCCGCGGCAAAAGTATTGTGCGCCGCAAAGGTGCAGCTGGCAAGGCCATTATTGTCTATCGCGTTAAATACATAAATGGCGTAGAAGTTAGTCGCTCCCAGGTGCGTCGCAGTATCGTGCGCGAACCAACCGTTCAGGTGGTTGCACAGGGCGTCGCTGCTCCAACGGCAGAACCTACTTTGCCGGATCCTAAGACTTTGCCAGTTAAAACTGTGGGGCAAATTAAGGCATTCGCCGCATCATACATTCAGCATCAATACGGTTGGGAAAGTGACCAGTTTGGCTGCTTAAGCCAATTATGGGATCGCGAAAGTCATTGGAATCCCAATGCACATAATCGTTCTAGTGGTGCCCATGGAATCCCACAGGCTCTGCCTGGAAACAAAATGGCATCTTTTGGCTCTGACTGGTACTCGAATCCAGCCACTCAGGTTAAATGGGGTGCTCATTACATCAAGGGTCGTTATGGCAACCCATGTGGCGCTCTAGGGCACTCGAACACCACTGGCTGGTATTAAATTCGTGCTTGAACCCAAGTTCAACGAAATATCGCAATCATCTCTATTAGGTGCCACAGAAATTCGCGAACTCGCAAGTTTGTTAAATGTCACGCCGACAAAAAAGTTTGGCCAAAACTTTGTCATTGATCCCAACACAGTGCGACGTATCGTTACCGCAGCGAATCTAGATTCTGAAGATGTAGTCGTTGAGATTGGCCCGGGTTTGGGATCGTTGACTCTCGCACTGTTACCAAATGCTGCCGCTGTGGTCGCAGTGGAAATCGACAAAGTACTCGCTGACCAGTTGCCCGCAACTATTGCAAAACACGCACCTAACCTGGCTAAAAACCTAACGGTTGTTTGTGCTGATGCCATGACCATAACCGATCTGCCAATCGCTCCGACCAAGTTAGTAGCCAACCTTCCGTACAACGTATCTGTACCAGTGGTTTTACATTTTCTGGAGACTTTCCCCTCACTCAATGAAGTTCTCGTTATGGTGCAGGCCGAAGTTGCCCAAAGAATGGCAGCAGCACCAGGTAGCAAAATTTATGGAGTGCCAAGTGTAAAAATGGCCTGGTACGGACAGGTGACCAAGGCTGGAACTGTGGGTCGAAATGTATTTTGGCCAGCCCCAAATGTCGATTCAGGATTGGTTCGTATCGTTCGTCATGAAATTAACTTAGATGCCACATTGCGTCCAAAACTCTTCGCAATAGTTGATTCGGCATTTGGTCAGCGCCGTAAAACCTTGCGCACAGCGTTAGGACAAGTTTTTGGCAAACCAGATGAAGTTGAGCGAATTCTCAATGAAGCCAATATCTCGCCAGGTTTGCGAGGAGAGCAATTGTCGTTGGCTGATTTCATAGCCATCGCAAAAGCGGCCGACAAAGTAATGTGATTAGTGTGCCAAAGCCAGTAACAGTTCGCGTTCCAGCCAAGGTGAATCTTTACCTTGGCGTGGGTAGCGCAGATTTCACTGGATATCACGACCTAGCCACGGTCTTTCAGTCGGTCAGCATTTTTGATGAGGTCACAATCAAAGAAGCGCCTGAATTAAAAATTACAGTCTCTGGTCTTAACTCGACTCAGATACCGCTTGATTCTTCAAATTTAGTTTGGCGGGCAGCTCAACTTTTTGCCCAAGCTTGTGGTGTTGATCCAAACATATCGATTCACATTGAAAAGAAAATCCCTATTGCTGCTGGTATGGCCGGTGGTAGCGCAGATGCCGCTGCCACGCTAGTTGCCTGTGAAGCTTTTTGGAAAAGTGAAATACCCCGTGACCAACTTGATGCAATGGCAGCGGCATTAGGAGCTGATGTGCCATTCATGTTGCATGGTGGTTGTGCGCTCGGTACTGGCCGTGGTGATGTTCTTGCACCGATCATGACGCGTGGACACTATTACTGGGTTTTCGCCACGTTTAATCAAGGTCTATCCACGCCGAGTGTTTTCGCCATGTCAGATGCATTGCGCCGTGATGAAGTTGTCCAAACTCCAGAAGTGCCAGCCGAAGTTTTACAGGCACTGAGCCAAGGTGACGCACGAGCGCTGGGACGTCATTTGCACAATGATCTGCAATCTGCAGCCATCGCTTTGCAACCTAGATTGCAGGATGTTTTGGATTACGGTCGCGAATCAGGAGCCTTGGGGGCAATCGTTTCGGGCAGCGGCCCTACCTGTGCTTTCCTGGTTGCCGATGAGTCCACATCGATTGACTTAGTAGTGGCCCTGATGTCATCCGGTTTAGTTGATAACGCGTTGCGCGCACATGGACCAGTTCATGGACCAAGAGTGATTCAAGCGATTGACTAAAGGCGGGTTTAATTCAGTTGTACTGATAACTACCGTGGACGACTGATTAACCGAGGGCGTCTTTCCAGACCTACAACACCGTTCCACACCAAGTTCACTAAATGTGCGACAACTTCATCTTTTTTTGTTTCACGGGAATCCAGCCACCATTGGCCAGTGAGGGCAACCATGCCTACAAACATGTGCGCGTACATAGGCGCCATCTTTTTAGGAAATCCGCGAGCGGCGAATTCATTTGCTAGCCGAGCTTCAACCTGTTGAGCGACATCTGATAGCAAACTTGCAAAGTTGCCCGTCGGAGTGGCAACTGGTGAATCGCGAAGCAAAATTCGGAAACCATCCGTATGGGTTTCGATATAATCAAAGAGTGCGGAAGCAGCCTGTTCAAGCAAAACTCTTGGGTGCTCCGCAGTCAGAGCCCGAGTAATGGAGTCTAAGAGGTAATTCATCTCGCGATCTACGACAACCGCGTAAAGGCCATCTTTTGATCCGAAATGTTCGTAAACCACAGGCTTCGAAACTTTGGCAGTGCTGGCAATCTCTTCAACAGTTACTGATTCAAAGCCCTTTTCAGCGAAAAGTGACCGACCAACTTCAACGAGTTGAGCGCGTCTTTGATGACCAGTCATGCGCACTCGATCTGCGTCTACTGACCTGTTGGGTGCGATGAATCCCAGCTCGTCATCTTCGTGATGCTGTGTGACTGCCACTGGAATCCTCTTCTATTGGGCATGTTGCCCTTAACTCTCATAGGTTAGCGCACCCCATTGCGCTCGTTCAACGAGTCAATATTCCTGCGCCTTACCGGACCAGTTTCTTGCCCTTAGCGACCATCGGGACAATGAACCGGTAACTAATGGGCTAAACTGAACGCACTGTTGAGCGTCGAATCTTTTTTCTTGAGATTTGGCCCACTGTAAGCAATCCCAGATCGTCTAATGGCAGGACAGCACCCTTTGGAGGTGCTTATCGTGGTTCGAGTCCACGTCTGGGAGCCCTCGGACAAGTTAGGCTAGAGCAGTGTCCAACACTACAAATTCTGGCAAGAGCCTAAATGCGGTAGTTGTTTTGGCTGCGGGTATGGGCACTCGCATGAAATCTGATCAGCCTAAAGTTTTACATTCAGTCCTTGGGTTATCTCTGGTAGAGCATGTGCTGGGTGCAGTCGCTCCGCTAGATGCGAAACACACAGTCGCGGTGGTCGGACATGGCCGCGGTTTGGTCGAAGCCAAAATTCAAAATTCGCATCCCGCTGTTATCTCGGCATTCCAAGAACAACAAAATGG
>CAIVPQ010000185.1 GCA_903907835.1 uncultured Actinomycetes bacterium | reverse complement strand
GGTAATAATTGCATTCACGCTGTCCACAAGGTAATCAAATTCTGGTGCGTGCAATGGCCAATCTGTCGTGACAATTGGTAATTCCAGAGCAAACGAATCAACTGCAATAAGTCCGACGCGGCCCGGCATCAGAATAAAACTTGCAATCCTCGAAATGACTGCTTGCATCTGAGCATCTGCACGGCCGCCGTACACAATGAAATCGTGCTGAGTGGCTTGGGTTTGAATGTAGTGCTGCTGTGAGCCTGCCCCAAAGAAAACAACTTTGAAATCCGGATGAACTTTTGCTACTTCGGTAGCAGCTTGTACTATGAATTCAAGTCTCTTGCTTTCATCAAGCCCACCAATAAATACGGCAAGAGGTCCATTCCCCAGACTCAACTCTTCACGCATCTGCTCAACTTCTTGATTTTTAACATCCAGTCGCAACTTCTGGAGCAATGAAGTGTCCGTACTGTTTTGGACGACTGTGACATGACTTTTTGGGAAGCCAGTCTCCGTTACTGCACGTGCCCCGGCGTCTGTGTAGGCAAAATACCAGTCCGCCCGACGAAGCAGGCGCATCTTCAAAGACTCTTCAATACCGGTCTTTACTTTGGTGTAAGTGCGACCATGACCCCAAAAAGCAAACCTCATCGGTCGTCGCAGGTAGCACCATTTGAAAGCAACTAGATTACGAATAGCATGCTCCGCAATAATAAGGTCAGCATCCATCCATTCTCTGCTCAAATTGTGACGGACTATCGATCGATTCCCGAAAACAGATTCTTTACTGTCGACAAATGTAAAAAAATCTGCTTCTGAAATCTCGTCACCTCTGCCACGTGCATCAAGTGGCGCACGACTAGCAGATGGGATGTACTGAACGCCATCTCTCTTACCAAGGTCTAATAGGTTTTCGTAGAAGGCTCGACGATACTCTGGCATAGACGGTTGAAGTATGCGAACAGTTCTCATTTGATTTTCACCTTGGTCGCCTCGTCCTCTGTAAGCCTTGCCGCAAAATCTAGTAGCAGACATAAGCCTATTCCATGCCAACTTGTCTTAGTTGTTGAGATTTGGTTCGCAAGGAGCCAAACCTCAGCAACCAATCCGTCGAGATGTATGCACGCCTCAATGGTCTGTTAGCCTAGAGGTAATTGAGCGCATCGGGGTTGAATCGGCGATGATTTAGCTACATCGCTCATCTAATAATCTAGGGACAACATGATTACAGAGAAAAGGGCTCTTGTTACTCAGCCTGAAGTTGGTGAAGTTTCGCCAGATCAAAAGTGGTTTCTCAGATTATTCCTACTCTCTTTGATCCTTCCTGAAATATTAGAGTTTCTTTTTTTCGGTTCACCGGCCGCGAGATTAGCAAGACTTGGCATTCTCGGGATAGCGGGATTACAGCAAATCGGAGCAGTGAGAAAAGGAGCTCAGCTTGAGGGCCCAAAACTTCTCTCATTAATTCTCTACGCCTGCTTAGTTGTTACAGGCGTCATCAGTTTCCTGCTTAATGCGGGAGTTTTCCCAATTTACATGTTCAGCGCATTGATCTGGCTATTTCTTATCGCTAGGCAAAATGATGGGCCTAAACTGCACTTGGATCAAGTTGTCCGTGCGGCCCAAATACTGACACTCTTGTCAACAGTAGCAATTCTGTTGAAGCTCAACAACCCCTTTGCATTCTCGCAATCAAACAGTTCACAATACTTTGTTCCGTTCAATGATGTCCTAGGTTTGAGCGGTCGACAGTCTGGCATCCTGTCTCATGCAAACCAACTGGCGCCAGTCTGTGTGGTAGCAATTGTGGGGGCATTGGTTTCAAGAAAGAGCCTTTGGCAAGTACCCATTTACTTATTCACCCTGCTCACGACAGGAAGCACAACAAGTTACATTTCTGCGTGCGTAGGAATTTTATTCGTGTACTACGGTAGCGGTAAGTTCTTCCGTGTAATCACTCGATCGTGGGTCAAAGCGTTGCTCGCTGTGATCTTTGTTGCGACCTTATCAATAGTTACGAGCTTCTGGACGATTAACATTTCGAATACGCTTCTAACTGGCAGAGGATTCATCTGGAACCAGGCACTACTCTTGCTAAACAATCATTGGCTGTTTGGGCTGGGCTGGCAGTTTGAACGGACCGCTATAGCGCAGGGCATTCTTCCTCCCTTTGCCGCCAGCGTACACAACACATACTTGGAGTGGCTGACAAACTTCGGGATAGTTGGAATCGCGCTCATCTTGCCAACATTTATTTTGTTTCTAAGAAACCTGAGCAGTGCTAACGCGCGACTTCGCTCACTATCGGTTACTGTTCTGCTGTTCTCTTTTTCCGAAAGCCTCATTAATTTCGGCGTATTTAATGTTTTTACATTTGCGTTCATGCTCTGCGTGTGGAGCTCGAGCATGGCCTCGAATACCGCTGCTCAAGCCGCAAGAGTGGACATAGATTAGCGAGATCCACCAGATCCATCCACAACAATTTTAAGGAACGACGAGAAACTCAGGTGTTCGTTTTATCTGTCTTATCCAGAGAATACAGCCAAAACCGAAACAGAAAATCGAAGCAATTGAAGGACCATATACACCCAGAATCTTTGTCAAGAAAATTGTTGATAATAGGTTTAGTGCCCCAATGGCAATCGAAAAGTTACGTCCAACTTTTAATCCCAACTCCCCCGCAGATGCCGCAAAGAACGTGGCAAAAATAGCGGCTAGTACGGTTGCCAATGCCAAACTGCATCCCAAAAAATAGTTCGTTTCGTATACGCCTTCAGTCATGAGTCGGAATACGTATCCATAAATTGCCGAGACAAATATTGCGATAGTCAGCGTGAGAAATGAATTACGAATCAAAACGCGGCGTATTTCGCGTTTCAGCTTCACAATAGGTGTACCAACCGAGCGTAATTCAGCAAAATGCTTGAATTGTGCTGGCGCGAGTGCCGCTGCTGGAATCATGATTGTTCCCAGCAGTCGCGTGCTGACGCCATAGCTTCCTGCAACGCGCAAGCCCAACGTTCCTGCAACAATAATCACGTCCAGGCCTGACGAAAACAAGATGCCTAAACCTTGAGACGCAGCGGTAATTGTCATCGAATACCTGATTTTTTTAGATGGGGAGTTCGCACTGCGGACTAATCGCCGTAAAAAATAAAGCCAGACCATAATTGAGGGTAACCAGAATGTCGATGCGGCTACCAATACAAACCATTCAAAGGGCAGCGACAGCTCAATTCCTAACCAAGTGGCAGGTATAGATAACAATGCCGTACCCGTACTACATCCTGCATAGAGATTATGTTTTCCAAGTGCATCAGCACCTCCAGCAAGTGCCCCAAAAATTGGTGTGCAGCTCGCATAAACAACAAGGATTATTGCAGTTAACTTTATGCCCGGCAGGACAGTGGGCGACGTTAGTCGATCGACAAGTAGCACTCCAAGCGCACCTACTGAAGCGAGTGGCAGAAGTAATTGCAGTGACATTGCGCATGCTCGATTTAGCTGGAATCTCCACACACCAAATAGTTGACTACTCTGGACTGCACTCAAACTGTTGCGCGTGGTTATACGTGAACCGCCGAGCAGTAAGCTCAGCCACGGCAAAATCGCAGTAATGGTAATCAGTAATCCGAATTCCTGTGTGCCTAAGTATTTTATGCTCATAGGCAATCGCACGAGGGCGGCCCCGGCGGCAGCTACCTGAGACAAGCCAAATGCAGCAATCGCCAAGACCGCTAGTCGTGATGTTAATGGCCCATTAGTCATCGTGTCAGAAGCGCCCGCACATACGGCGCGACAAAATAGATTGGCCAACTCACGTCGCCATGACGTTTTAAAAATCTAATTTGACTCGATGTCGGTGTACCTTTGGGTGAATGCATAGCTTTTAAGCGTTCCCGGATAGAGGCATGTCGGATTGCCGGGTTTTGTGGACAAGTTCCTGCGAACCCAGGAGTAGCCAAAATCTCGAAACCATCGTATCTAGCCCTCAAGCCAAAATCGATATCACCATAGGCATGGGAATAATCACCGTCTATTGTTCCGACGACCATTGATATTGTGCGTGGAATGAAAACCAGGTTGCCGTGCATGGTGTCAACTACCTGTGGACTGTGCTGGGCCAGCACAGTTTCGTATCGAAAGGGATGATGACCAAGTCGCCTCATACCGCCGTAAGTTATTTCCCCTGTTTGGGGATCGCAGAACTGCCCGACCAGAATACTTAATGGATTTTTATTGTGAAGCTGATCAAAGGCTTCAAGCGCATCAACGCTTAACTCAACATCGTCATTAAGCCAAAGAATTGCGTCATGCTCTTCATCAATGGCAATTTCAGCTTGATACATCGAACGCGCCCAATACCAATTCCCTGGGCCTTGAATGACCTTTACTGAGATTGGCATAGCGCCTACTGCCTCAGCAGTGCCGTCAGTGGAGCCATCATCAGATAGGTAAACCCTAAGATCCCAGTTCCCAGGCTTTGCATCAATTAGAGACTGCAGGGCAGTGACTGTTTTTTCTCGACGATTGTAACAAGCAACAAGTACAGCCACTCGAAATTGTGATTCCATAAGTTACTTAGCTGGTCTCTAGAGTCAACCCATTAATTGGCTGACTCAACCTCAGCCAAAGTCATACGCTTTGCCAATTCTGGAGTTAATACCTTAGGTTCCCAACCCAGAACATTTTTGGCCTTGGAATAATCTCCAACTAGGGCATCTACTTCAGTTGGTCGCAAGTAACGCTCATCAAACTTGACATACTTTTCCCAGTCTAGATCTACTGCTTCAAAGCTGAACTGCAGAAAATCCTTTACTGTGTATGCAGTGTTCGTGGCCAAAACATAGTCATCTGCTGCATCCTGCTGCAACATACGCCACATTCCTTCGACATATTCTGGCGCATAGCCCCAGTCACGGACTGAATCAAGGTTGCCCATGAATAGTTCTTTTTGTAGACCCGCTGCAATACGAGCTGCACCAATAGCAATCTTTCTTGTTACGAAAGTTTCACCACGGCGCTCTGATTCGTGATTGAAAAGGATTCCATTGCAGGCATACATTCCATATGCTTCGCGGTAATTCTTAGTGATCCAGTATGAGTAGACCTTGGCCACACCATATGGTGATCGTGGGTAGAAAGGTGTCTCTTCATTCTGTGGGGGAGGTGTCGCGCCAAACATCTCCGAAGAACTAGCCTGATAAAAACGGGCGGGGACTTCGGTCAAACGTATCGCTTCGAGAAGCCGGATCGAACCAACACCGGTTGTATCAGCCGTGTATTCAGGCTCATCAAATGACACGCGAACGTGTGATTGAGCCGCAAGGTTGTAAACCTCGTCAGGAGCAATCTTGGTAAGCAAGGTAGCCATACGGCTACCATCAGAAAGGTCTCCATAATGAAGGAACAGACGAGTACCCGCAATGTGTGGGTCTTGATAAAGGTGATCTATGCGGCTGGTGTTAAAAGTTGAAGAACGGCGAATAACGCCATGGACTTCGTAGCCCTTTTCCAGAAGTAACTCTGCTAAGTAAGAACCATCTTGACCAGTAATTCCAGTGATTAGTGCTTTTTTCATTTCGAACCTTTACATGGCAGGATTATCAAATACGGTTCTAAGCCTAGAGCATATCTAATGCGTTCCATAAACGCGTATTCGTCACAAAGGATAACTATGACTGAGATTTCAAAGACCTCCAAGATTTACATCGCTGGCCATAACGGTCTTGTTGGTTCGGCCCTTTGGCGACATTTTGAATGCGAAGGATTTACAAACCTAATAGGTTGGCGTTCAGCCGAGGTCGACCTTCGTGACCGCGCGCAAACAGTCGAAGCAATCAGGCAGGCAAAACCCGATGTGGTAATTATGGCTGCGGCCAAAGTTGGCGGGATTGTGGCGAATAACACCTACCCCGTGGAATTTCTACAAGACAATGTTCGGATTCAAACAAATGTGTTTGAAGGCTCTCATCTCGCCAATGTTGAAAAGTTACTTTTCCTGGGCTCATCATGCATCTACCCAAAGTTTGCAGAACAACCCATCCGTGAAGATTCACTTCTTACTGGCCCACTTGAACCTACAAATGATGCATATGCCATTGCGAAGATCGCTGGTGTGTTGAATATCCAGGCATATCGACGCGAGTACAACCGCTCTTGGATTTCTGGTATGCCAACTAACCTCTATGGCCCTGGCGATAATTTCGATTTGCAGAATAGCCATGTGCTTCCGGCAATGATTCGAAAATTCCATGAAGCGAAGGTCAACGGATTAACTGAAGTAGTCCTATGGGGAACTGGTTCACCTATGCGTGAGTTCTTACATGTGGATGACTTAGCCAAGGCTTGCCACCACCTCCTGGAAAACTACAACGAACCTGAGCCGATCAATATTGGTTGGGGTAAAGATGTGACCATCAAGGAATTGGCTGAAATAGTTCAAAATACTGTTGGTTTTTCTGGCGAAATTGTTTGGGATACATCTAAGCCAGATGGAACACCACGCAAGCTTCTTGACACCTCAAAGATTAATGCACTCGGCTGGAATCCCATTATTGGACTTGAAGACGGGATAGAAACCACATATCAATGGTTTTTGAATCAATGATTGTTTAAGAACCAACTACAATAACCAAAACAGGCGTGCCCTCGCGAAAGCAGTACAGCTATACTCCAAAGCCTTTTTGCAACATATCCGCTTTGGCCAGAATTGGAGCTATCTATATTCATTCAGACTCCATTTCGAGGCGTCAGCCAGTGATGCTAAAATAAAACGACTAGCAGGAGACAATTTGGGTCGGGAGAAATTAATGGAACCTCACATTGCATTTGTCATCCCTACAAATCGACCTAGTCTGGGGCTTGCCTGCGCGAAGAGATTGATTTCTCAAACAGATGAAGAAAGCGACTTGGTCGTTCTAGTTATCCAGGGTGACCCTGTGGCAAGCGGCGACGTCGATTCCAGAATCAAAATAGTAACAACTGCTACTCGGGGCGCGACTGTCGCCAGGAATGTCGGCATAGACTACGTGGTCGCAAATTATGGTCACGCCTACTCCTATATCTTTCCCAACGATCAAACCGTCTATTCATCTGAATCGATTAGAGCGGCGCGCAATTTTGTAGTCGCTAATTCAATGAGCGTCGGAATTGGATCCTGGTGCATGTCTGACTTGGATATTCATGTGAAGTCAAAAACACCCGTAGGTCAAACACTCTCAAAAGAACACGCCTTCTTGGCCTATGAGCCTGCAGTCATATTTCCTGGTGAAGTTTTTGCTCGCCATAGATTTGATCAATCCATAGGCACAGGATCGGCCTCCAAGGCTCAGTCATGTGAGGCACCTGACTTAGTTCTACAGTCAATGAATGCAGGATTTCTATCCCGTTACGTTCCCGAATTTATCGCAACTAATCCATCAACAACTTACCAACTGACAAAGGCCGAGGCTAGAAAAAAGATTTACGGATACGCGGTGGGTAGCGGTGTGGCTTACCGAAAGTGGCAGGGAGATGTCGGCAAAACGCGCAGTTTACTCCAGATACTTTCGCCCCTTGCCGGATTTATGATTGGTCGACCGTACTGGCGAGCGATGGGGTTAAAAATGGCCTTCATTGCCTCATTCGGGCGCATGCGCGGCCGATTCTTTACGGAACAGGCGGACAATACGGAGATGAATACTTGGGTTATCAGCAAAATGCCTTGAATTGTTGGAATAATCATTCCTTTATTCGCGCACCCGAGCAATCGTCCACAATGGTAAGTGTCGCAGGCTTTTATTTTTCCAGCTTTGACGATAAGTAGTGCAATCTTATTGGCATCTCAAAGACTGATAATCCGGTTGCTGAACGCGGCTCGAGCTAAAATCGGAATCATATAGACTTTTGGCTGATTCTTATAAGACAACTCTAGCGAGACAAGACCAATTATCTTTCTGTGATGATCTGTCGATAGAGGGAGTCCATGTACTGAGCCCTAGTAGACGCAAGATGCTCCTGGGCGAACTGTAGCGCTAAGTCTTTTGCCACTTGGAGTTCCTCTTCTGTCAATGCAAAAACTCGCAGAATTTGAGTTGCAAGAATACTGTTCAAGGGTTGTGCATCTTCTACCTTCCCAATAAAACTGGCACCGCC
>CAIVPQ010000184.1 GCA_903907835.1 uncultured Actinomycetes bacterium | reverse complement strand
TCGCCTTGCAATTTGAAGGCTTTAATTACTTAGCCTTGTGAGTCTCAATCGCTGCCCGATATACGGCAATTGTTTGTTCAGATATCTTGTCCCAACCAAACTCGGCAATTGCTCGGGCCCGACCAGCTTGACCCATTTTGATTGCTGATTCGCGGTCACTAGCGACCTTGGTTAGCGCAGCAGCAAATTCATTTTCAAAAACATCTGGGGTATTCACGTCGTAGTGAACTAGATATCCAGTTTCGCCGTTAACGACTACTTCTGGAATACCACCGACATCACTGGCGACAACCGTTACCTCACAGGCCATAGCTTCAAGATTTACAATTCCTAGTGGTTCGTAAATCGATGGGCAAGCAAAAACAGTTGCGTTCGAGAGCACCTGTACTAACTCGGGGCGCGGAAGTTGATCTTTAATCCAATGAATCCCAGTGCGGGTTGCGGAGAGTTTGGCAATCTGGGCTGAGACTTCTGCGCCCAATTCAGGGGTATCTGGTGAAGAAGCGCACAGGACCAAGGCGACCTCAGCGGGAAGCTGCTCGGCCGCGCGCAGTAGATGCATGATTCCCTTTTGGCGCGTTATGCGACCAACAAACAATACATACGGGCGCGATGGGTCAATTCCATTTTTAACCAAAGCGCTCTGATCAGTGACTTTGCTGACAACTTCGGTATCGATGCCGTTATGCACCACATGTACCCGACTTGGGTCTACCTCTGGGTAGCAATCGAGCAGATCAGCTTTCATTCCATGGCTAACGGCGATGACCGCATCGGCAGCCAGATAAGCAGTGCGCTCAGCCCATGAAGACACTCGGTAGCCGCCACCGAGCTGTTCGGCTTTCCAAGGCCGGCGCGGCTCTAACGAATGTGCGGTTAAGACGTGCGGGATACCGTGCAGCAAAGATCCGATGTGACCGGCCATATTGGCGTACCAAGTGTGTGAATGAATAACGTCTGCCTTAGCGAAATCGCCAACCATTGCAAGGTTTACTCCGAGTGTCTGGATAGCCGCATTCGCATCAAGTAGTTCGCTAGGTATGTCATAACTGGTTGCCCCATCCTTGGGCGCGCCGAAACAGTGGACATCTACCTCGACTCTTTCTCGCAGCTGGGGGACAAGGTGTTCAACATGAACTCCAGCCCCGCCGTAGATGTCTGGCGGCCATTCTTTAGTCACAACTGATATACGCACGGTTATAGCCTAGGCGGTCGCTAGGCTATGGGTATGCGCAGACGTAATAACGTGCTCAGTATTGTTCTGGCCGGCGGTGAAGGCAAACGCCTTATGCCGCTTACGGCTGACCGCGCAAAGCCCGCTGTGCCCTTTGGTGGCTCTTATCGTCTGGTCGATTTTGTTCTTTCAAATTTAGTTAATGCTGGCTTCCTACGGGTCTGTGTTTTAACTCAGTACAAATCTCACTCACTGGATCGTCACATTACAACGACCTGGCGCTTGGGAAGTATGCTCGGCGATTACGTCACGCCAGTTCCTGCCCAGCAAAGATTAGGTCCTCGTTGGTACACCGGCTCGGCTGATGCGATTTATCAGAGTCTGAATCTTGTGTATGACGAGATGCCAGATTATGTTGCCGTATTTGGCGCAGATCACGTCTATCGGATGGATCCGGCTCAAATGTTGGCAGCGCACATCGATTCAGGTGCGAGCGTAACTGTTGCTGGCATCCGAATGCCAAAATCGCAAGCAGATGGATTCGGGATTATCAAAACAGGTCCCGATGGAACCACCATCGAAGAGTTCCTAGAGAAGCCAGCTGATCCACCGACTATTCCTGGTTCACCTGATGAATGCTATGCCTCAATGGGAAACTACATTTTCACAACTGATGCGCTAATTGAGGCGCTAAAAACTGATGCAGTTGATGAAATGTCAATCCACGACATGGGTAGCAATATCATTCCGATGATGACTGCTAAGGGCGAGGCAAATGTTTATGACTTTGCACGCAACCAAGTCATTGGCGCTACTGATCGTGATCGTGGTTACTGGCGAGATGTGGGAACTTTAGATAGTTACCACGATGCGCATATGGATCTTGTGTCTGTTCATCCAATTTTTAATCTTTACAACAATGACTGGCCCATCTTGACTAGTTTGCCGCCGCTCGCGCCGGCAAAATTTGTTCAAGGTGGAAATGCGCACGAGTCAATCGTGGGTGCGGGTTCCGTAATCTCGGGCGCACATGTGCGTTCGTCAGTGGTCTCGCATGCGGTGCGAGTACATGATGGCGCTTATGTTGACGGTTCGGTTTTGATGCCAGGCGTTGTGATTGGGCGAGGTGCCGTAGTGCGCAGAGCCATCCTTGACAAAAATGTGATTGTTCCTGATGGTGCGCAAATTGGTGTTGACCTTGAAGCGGATGCTGAGCATTACACAATTAGCGAAGGCGGAATTGTGGTACTTGGTAAGGGTCAGCGCGTCTTCTAATTGGTTGTGCTGAAGGCCTAATGAATGTGTCGCTCTACTGCGACGACCTTGTTCAAATCATTCACATCGCGGTGAAAAATAACCATCGAGCCCGGGGTAAGTGCTGGATCAAATGCGGTGGTGAGACTGATTGAGACATTTAGTGATTCACTGAGTGCGCTCATTACCGTGGGCATGACGGGTCGATGTGTGCATAAAACTATTGGGGCAGCGCTTTGGGCAAGTTCTTGAACGCGGTTACTTGCCACTTCTGGTTCTATGCTGTGTTGCTCTTCACTAACGCTTGACTCCAAAATTACGCCAAGGCTACGAGCACCAGCGTAGGGTCCAACTGTTTCTTGACAACGGCGAGAGTCAGATGAATGTACCTGAGTAATGCCAAAAGCAGCCATCGCGGAAACAAGTGTGTTGGCTTGCATTCTGCCAACAGCTGTGAGAGGTCGAGTTGAATCTGGTGCAGTTGAACCCTCAGGGGTAAGTGACCATTCAACACGCTTCATCGCCTGAGTGTGTCGCAGAATAATGAGCGGGACTGTTTGCACTGCCTCATTTGCAGCATTCAAGACATCAATATCGTGAGCGTAAGTGAGCATTTCTTGAGCCACATCGCGTGAAACCCAAGCAATCGAACTGACTTCCTCATTGGGAGAAAAGTCACCCTCAAGTACGGTGGCATGCCAGTAGTAAACATCCTTGGGAACACCGTTTACCTGATAATGACGCTGGGGTAGGGGAATTCCAAGACGGATTGCATAACCAGTTTCTTCACGCACTTCGCGCACAGCAGTTCCAACAATGTTTTCGCCTGGATCTAGTTTGCCTTTAGGAAAAGTCCAGTCATTGCGGAATTCACGGTGGACAAGTAAGAATTCAAGTCCATTCTCGCCATCTCGTGTTACGACTGCCCCAGCTGCCGTGATGCGCTTACTTAAGACCACGCAGACCAACCCTGTTCAAAATACTGTCAATCATGCGGGGATGGAAAACTTCTGTACCGGGCGCTGATACAGGATGACGCTTTATCAGCAGTTCTTGGTAGTCAAATAGATCGTCGCCGTCCGCATTTTTGTGAATCCGCTGCCAAGTTCCATCGGCACCTAAATGCCATGATGCTGTGGTGTCAGCCATGCCAAGATCAAAGACTTCGGCCACGCTGGCGCCATCAGGTGGGCTGAGCAAAATTAGCGCCTCTACACGACGATCTAAATTGCGATGCATCATGTCGGCAGAACCAATCCAACATTCAAGGTCATCATCATTCCAGAATTCATAGATACGACTGTGTTCTAGGAATCTACCTAAGATGCTTCGTACTCGAATGTTTTCTGAGACGCCATCAACACCTGGCCGTAATGTACAAATACCACGAATAAGTAAGTCAACCTGCACACCTGCTTGTGAGGCACGGTACAAAGCTTCAATGATTAACTCGTCAACAATTGAATTGCATTTAAATCTAATTCGCGCTTTTTTACCAGCTTGTGCATTATGCATTTCGCGTTCAATACGCTCGATTAATCCAGTGCGCAGTTCCTTTGGAGCAACCATCAAGCGATGGTAGTCGCCTTGTATGCCGTAACCAGAAAGATGATTGAAAAGACTAGCTACATCTTCACCGACCTGTGGGTCGGTGGTTAGTAAACCAAAGTCTTCATATGCTCGGGCAGTCTTTGGGTTGTAGTTACCGGTACCGATATGTACGTATCTGTTGAGGCGTCCGCTGTCATTGCGGACAACTAGGCAAAGCTTTGCGTGGGTTTTTAGTCCAACAATTCCATAGACAACATGCACCCCAGCCTCTTCTAATTTGCGAGCCCAGTCGATGTTATTTTGCTCATCAAAGCGCGCCTTGATTTCCACAACAGCAAGAACTTGTTTGCCTGCTTCGGCTGCAGCGATTAGTGCGTCAACAATCGGCGAGTCACCCGATGTGCGATAAAGCGTCTGTTTGATGGCCAAAACATTGGGATCTGTGGCTGCTTGTTCTAAGAAAAGTTGCATACTTGTAGAAAATGAATCGTAAGGATGATGCAACAAAACATCACGATGACGCATGATGTCAAGAACATCTGGTGGATTTGAAGTTTCTACTTCGGCTAGAACATGATTTGTGCGCGGCACGAATGCCGGAGTTTTCAAATCATCCCGATTGAGTTTGTACAACTCAAAGAGTCCTCGAAGGTCCAAGGGTCCGGTTAGTGGGAACACCTCATTTTGAGTGACACCAAGTTCACCGATCAGCATCTCGAGAACGTGGGGATCAAACGGGTGTTCAACTTCAAGTCTTACTGGTGGCCCAAAGCGACGACGCATAAGTTCACGTTCAAGTGCCTGCAGTAAGTTCTCAGCATCATCTTCTTCGACTTCAAGTTCTTCATTTCTCGTCACCCTAAATGCATGTTGTGCGACAACTTCCATGCCGGGAAATAGCATCTCCATGTGACCAGCGACTACATCTTCAAGTGGAACAAATCGTTCAGGAGCAACTGCGATAAATCGTGGCAGAGACTGTGGAATCTTTACGCGTGCAAATAGTTCATGGCCTGAAGTTGGGTTGCGTACGACTACGGCCAGATTCAAAGATAGGCCCGAGATGTAAGGAAATGGATGTGAAGGATCCACAGCTAGTGGTGTTAACACTGGGAACACTTGCTCAATAAATAGAGTGCTTACCTGTTCGCGCTCTTCTTCGGTGATTTCTTCCCAGCGCAAGATTTGAATTCCGTTTGCGACTAATGCCGGCAAGATGGAGTCTCGAAAAGTGGCGGCATGCTCATGCATTAATTCGAGACTGTTCTTCAAGACATTCTCGTGGACTTCACGTGGGACTCTGCCACTTGCTGATTTAACGGCTATACCGGTTGCGATCCTTCGCTTTAAGCCAGCAACTCGCACCATAAAAAACTCATCTAGGTTGCTAGCAAAAATGGCTAGGTAGTTTGCTCGTTCAAGTAATTCGATTTCTTCATCTTGGGCAAGTTCTAGAACGCGCTGATTAAAGGCAAGCCAAGAGATTTCGCGATCTAAGTAGCGCTCGGTCGGCAGCGGTGAATTGCCGTTTTCAGGCAACCGTAAATTGCCGGTTTCAGGCGCGTTGGTCTGGAAAGGTGTGCTCATAAGGGCTCTAGTCTGACACGCTTAGGTTAACAAGTCATAGTCTTTTTCTGGCTCAAGGTGAACATTTATGGCTCTAATGGGATGATTTCAAGGTGACTAGGCAAATTGTGATTATGGGTTCGGGGGAAACCAGCCCAACAATGGTCACTCCGCACCAACAAATTGTGGCTGAAGTCATGTCAAAAGGCCATAGTCAAGTCATTTTGGATTCGCCTTTTGGCTTTCAGGAAAATGCAGATGAGCTTGTTGCAAAAATAACTGATTATTTCCTAAGCTCCGTTGGAACTGTGGTTGAACCGATAAATCTACGCAGAGTCGATAGTGATCCAGCCCAAGTCGCCAATGCAATTGCCAAAATTCGTGATGCGAGTTGGGTTTTTGCCGGACCAGGAAGTCCAAGTTACGCATTACGAGTATGGCAAGAAACAGGAGTTGCGGAACACCTTGAGGCGGTACTTGATCGTGGGGCCTTGGTCCTGGCGTCTGCTGCGGCACTGACTGTTGGCAGTCACACTGTTGCGGTATATGAAATATACAAAGTTGGTGCAGATCCCACTTGGTTGCCTGGCTTGGACATCCTAGGTCGGCATACCGGATTCAACGCGGCGGTCATTCCGCATTTCGACAACACCGAAGGCGCGAATCACGATACGCGTTTTTGTTACATGGGCGAGCGCAGGCTTGCAATCCTTGAAGCGCAGCTACCTCCTGAAACCTTCATTCTCGGTGTGGATGAACATACCGGCGTAAGTTTTGATCTTGATGATCAGATGGTTCGCGTATTTGGTCGAGGATCTATGACAATCCGTCGTGGCACTAATGTTTGGAAGTTAAAATCTGGTGGGTCAGCCACTTTCGCCGAGATTTCTGAACATGCAGGTGTTCCTCGTGTTGTCTCAGCGCCAGCGACAAAGCAAGAATCTTTAAGCGATTTGGTAGACATCGAAACGCTCATCGATTCGGGATCAATCAGCCAAGCAGTAGATTCCCTTTTGAAGTTAGATGCAACTAATCGAACCAATGAGACTCGAACGATAGTTCATTCCTTAATCTCGCGCATTGGTGAACTTGCTGCTACTCCGAAAATTGATTTACATTCGGTGATTTCTCCTTATGTAGAGGCCCTATTGGTCGCTCGAAACGATGCCCGTGCATCAAACCGATGGGACCAAGCAGATGTTATTCGAGATTTGCTCTTGGC
Source organism: uncultured Actinomycetes bacterium (assembly GCA_903907835.1). Lineage (GTDB taxonomy): Bacteria > Actinomycetota > Actinomycetes > S36-B12 > UBA5976 > UBA5976. The sequence goes on along the minus strand of CAIVPQ010000184.1, from coordinate 7,764 downwards.
CAATCAGATTGAAATAAAAGATTCCGCGCAGGGTACAACTTGGGAGATAACTTCATCATGAGTTCTGGCCCAATTGCGCTTGTTGGTTCAGGTGAGTACCTACCAGTAATGCAAGAGGTCGAAACCGCACTCCTGCAGGGCCGTTCTCCTAAATACGTGCAAATCCCAACAGCTGCGGCTCCCGAGGGACCAGAATCACTGCGGCATTGGATTGAACTGGGTCAGGCTCAGGCCGATCGGATAGGTGTTCAGGCAATTTCAGTAGTTGCCCATGATCGAAATGATGCACAGGATTCCAGAGTTGCGGAATTGGTGCGTGGGGCTGGGCTTGTTTACCTATCCGGCGGAAACCCAACATTTTTAGCTAACACCTTGCGTGACACACTGCTGTGGAAGGAGATTGAAACTGCTTGGCGCGATGGAGCTGCCCTTGCTGGGTGCAGTGCCGGTGCAATGGCACTAGCCGATCACATCCCAACGCTGCGGTTACCTACTCATACGGCAACTAATGGTTTGGGATTGTTACCGCACATTAGAGTGCTGCCACACTTTGACAAAATGTTTGCGCACATTCCCGATTTCTTTCAGAGGTTTATGAAAGTTCCAAAAGGTGTAAGTGTTATTGGTATCGATGAAGACACCGCAATCGTTGGTGGACCTTATGAGTGGCAGGTGCAAGGACGTCAGTCCGCATGGTTATTTGTTGATGGTCATCGCAAAGAATTTATTGCAGGTAGCGAAATCGTTACGCCGAAGGTTTCCTAAACATCACATCGGTATCCCAATGTGTGAAACCAAGAGATTTGTAAACATCAATCGCCAGAGTGTTATCGGCATCCACATAAAGCATCACCGCAGGCAAACCATGTCCACGCAAAAATTCCAGGGCTTTAATAGAGATTGCTGTTGATATTCCTCTTCCGCGAAAATCGGTAGCAACACCAACGACATAAAGTTCACCGATCGAGGAATGCTCATGATCGCCATGATTACTACTGCCATGAATCTTGGTCCAGGCAAACCCAACCATTTGATTATCTTCATTGACCGCAACAAAGAAACCATTTGGATCAAACCACGGTTCAGACATGCGAATGTGGAGGTCACGCTGAGTCCATCCTCCTTGCTCGGGATGGTTTGCGAATATTTCAGAATTTAGTTTCACCCAGGCAAGGTCATCGACACCAGGTTCAAAGGCGCGAATCACGATTCCGGCTACCTCTTGAGCTTTGGGTAGTGGAGCAAATAGGGACCTACGCATCTGCCAAAGTTCACGAACCTGCAAGAAACCTAATGATTGAGCAAGTTTGTGTGCACCTGCTTGTTGTCCATGCGCCCACAGGCGAACACCACTTGGCCCAACTTGGGTCAAGGCGTTACGAACAAGTGCGCTACCAATGCCGTGTCCGCGCTCTGCGGGAATAACTGATACTTCAATTGCGGGACCGGCGACTTCATCAGTTTGATCAAGATGCAGGTATCCAACCAATTGACCTTCACCATCGCGGGCTAGTAGATGCCATGCACGGACATCTCCACCATGACGCAGGTGCAACAGAACATGTTCACTCAGGGGTGAAAGCCCGTCAGCCTCAGTGACTAATTTGGTTAAGGTGCGAACTTCACTAACCTCATCCGAAGAAAGAGTTGAGTGGGTGGAAATTGAAGCGGCTGGGACTGATTCGCTAGTCATTAGACAAGTGCGTCTTGTGATTCGTCTATCACCATGGGATTTAATACAAAGCGATAACCAACATTGCGCACAGTGCCAATTAGATTTTCATTCTCAATGCCAAGTTTTGCGCGCAACCTGCGAACATGAACATCCACTGTCCGGGTGCCACCAAAGTAGTCGTAACCCCAAACTTCTTGTAGCAGTTGCGCTCTAGAAAATACTCGTCCTGGATGTTGTGCCAAAAACTTGAGTAATTCAAATTCTTTGAAAGTTAAATCAAGTGCTTTGCCGTGCAACTTTGCGGCGTAAGTCTGTTCGTCGATTGTTAACTCACCAGTGCGAATTTCACTGGGTTGATCGCGCAACGAATCGAAGCTTGCGCTAGTAATTGCCAGACGAATTCTTACTTCGATTTCTGCTGGACTAGAAGTTTCTAAGATCACATCGGTTAATGCCCACTCGTGATTTACGGCAGCAAGGCCACCTTCGGTTGTGATCAAAATAACTGGGCAGGTGTTGCCAGTAGTTTGCATAAGGCGGCAAAGACTGCGTACGGCTGGCAAATCTGTTCGGCCATCAACAAAAATCACATCTGCACTTGGTGCACTCATTAGGGCTGTGGGTTCCGGCGACATGACTTTAATTTGATGGCTTAAAAGCTCAAGTCCTGGCAGAACCGTGTTTGACGGAGCCAGCGCGCGAGTGATTAGCAAAACTGACGCCATTTGACTCACCTGCCTTGCTCACTAGGAATGACTAATCTTATCTGACAGGCGCTCATGATGAGTACTTGCCTGAAAAGACAGAATTTTACTGCTAGTTTTTTGGATTAGTTCGGGCTAGAACCGGAGCCAGACTGGCCAGGACATCATTCTTTCGAGCAAGACCAACGGCCTTACCAATGACAGTGCCAGTTCCATCAAGGATGAAAGTGGTTGGCGTTCGGGTCACTGCGAATTCACGAACTAAGTCAAGATTTGATTCGGCATCGATTTCAATGTGAGCCACGTTTGGCAGTGACTCGGCAACCTCATTGAGGATAAAGCGGGTTGCGCGACATGGCTGGCAAAAGGCAGATGAAAATTGCAACAAGGTTGCATGCGTTCCAATCGAAAATCCAAGCCGAGACTCAGTAAGAGCTTGTCCGTTATCAGTTAGCGTTACTCGACCGTCCGCCCACTTGCGGTAAAAGCCAAATGCGGTGGCTAGTGCAAGGATAATGACAAGGAATAGCGTGTTGCTTAACACAGTCATCCCCTTTGGTTGTCACTAGTACCGTAGATGATAAATGGGATAAACATCAAAAAACTGCCCTTATTGCGAACGAATTGCAACTGCAGGGAGATAGTGCCCTTACTTCATCTAACTGGCTTATGGTTATGAACATGTCAGGCGGATTAATACTTACCAAGCGTCGGGTCGTTGATTACGGCCGGCTTGGTTCTGCCATGTGTTGCTCGCTTTTGTAGTTCACCAGCTGAGAGTTCGGCTGTGTGTTTAGCCGAAATCTAACCTGAAGGAACCTGATGAGCCAGAAAATTGATCCACGCGGACCGCGCTTTGGTGCTGCGATTACCACGGTCGTACTTGCAGTAACTTTCGTAAGCATTGACTCGACATTGGCACCAGTGTTGCTAGCCATTCAAGCCACAGTGTTTGGGCTAGGAGCGTTTGCTGGACTTGGCGCACAGCCTTACGGATTGATTTACAAGCAATTGGTTCAGCCAAGAATCGGCAAACCGACTGAACTTGAAGATTCTGCCCCGCCACGTTTTGCCCAATTGGTTGGATTTGCCTTCGCTGCAGTTGGCTTAATAGCGCTTCTGGCTGACAACACTCTGGTCGCACAAGTTTCCGTTGGCCTTGCCCTTGGCGCGGCTTTCCTAAATTCAGCTTTTGCATTTTGCCTTGGCTGCGAAATGTACCTAATCGGAAAAAGGATTTTTTCCTAAAACCCAAATCCCACTCATCAAAAAGAAACAACAACAAGGAGATAGTTATGAGTCGCAACGAGGTTCTCGTTGATGCTGAATGGGCAATTGCTCACTTAGCAGATGAAACGGTTGTATTCGTCGAAGTTGACGAAGACACCGCCGCCTACGACACCAACCACATCAGTGGCGCAGTTCGCTTGGACTGGAAGAGTGATCTACAAGATGGCACTCGTCGTGATTTCGTAAGCAAAGAAGCTTTCGAAGCGCTATTAGGTAAAAAGGGCATCTTAGCCGATCACACCGTTGTTCTTTACGGCGGCAACAATAACTGGTTCGCCGCATACGCTTACTGGTATTTCAAGCTTTATGGCCACAAAGATGTCCGCCTTCTTGATGGTGGTCGCAAGAAGTGGGAACTCGAAGGCCGCGAATTGGTATCTGATGTTGTTGAACTGCCGGCCACTACTTATGTTGCCCAAGAACAGGATCTTTCAATCCGCGCGTTCCGCGATGATGTCATCAAGGCAATCGGCGTTCAGAATCTTGTCGATGTTCGTTCGCCAGATGAGTACGCAGGTCGTCTACTTGCACCGGCTCACTTGCCACAAGAACAATCACAGGTTGCCGGTCACATTCCAACTGCCGCAAACATCCCATGGAGCAAGACTGCTGCTGAAGATGGTTCATTCAAGTCTGATGAGGAATTGAAGGCTATCTACGAAAATGCTGGCGTAGATTTCGACAAGGACACTATTGCCTACTGCCGTATCGGTGAGCGTTCAGCACATAGTTGGTTCGTGCTTCACGAGCTACTTGGCGCAAAGAATGTTCGCAACTATGACGGTTCTTGGACTGAGTATGGTTCGCTCGTTGGCGTACCAGTTGCTCTTGGCGATGAGCCAGGCCAAGCATGAGTAGCTGTGGCGCAGTAGTTGGCGGCGTCTCACTCGATCGAGTAGACATCGCTAAAGAAGCTGTCATTCAGGGAGTTGTACATAAGGATGGCAAGCCGGCACCAATTGGATATGTGCGACTTCATGATGCAAATGATGAGTTCACTGCTGAAGTACCAGTTTCTAGCCTCGGAGAGTTTAGATTCTTCGCGGCGCCAGGCAACTGGACACTAGTCGCACTCGTGCCAGGGGCAACAACTCGTGCTGAGGTATCTGCTGAACTAGGGCAGATTACTGACCTTGATTTGTTAGTCGCTTAATAATCATTCGTAAGAGGCCCGTGCACACAAACCTGAATTTTAAAATTGGGAATGTGTGTGCGGGTCTTTTTTGAATTTGTGGCAAATGCCATGAATTAATTTGCTGGAAATCCCCGGCACGATAAAGGCATATAGACAGACCTAAGGTAGGCTTAAAAACGTGGTTGAAAACTTTTATACAGGGCTTTTAGTCCTTTGCTCCTTGGCTATTACTTGGTTTGCCGGATATGTAGTCTTCAAGTTATTCAAGGGTCAAAACTGAGCCCTACATATCACCCCGATCTGGCCCACCTTTCCTGGTTAATTGGAACGTGGGTCGGCGTTGGTGTGGTCGGATTTCCCACAATGGAAACAGACATTCAAGTTGGCCAGGAACTGAGCATCAGCCATGATGGACGGCCTTTCTTAATTCACTGGTCACGTACTTGGCAGTTAGACGATGATGGTGAACGCGTCGCCCCCTTGGCCATTGAAAGCGGGTTTTGGCGCCCTGCTCCCGATAACGAGTGCGAACTTTTGCTGGCACATCCCACAGGTATTCTCGAATCTTGGTTTGGCAAAACAACAGTGACTGGAATTGTTGACGCGCAAATTACTGGGGCTCGGGTTGAGCTTAAAACTGATGCAATTGTTAGAACTCAGTCAGCCAAAGAAATTAATGCGGGACAACGAATGTACGGGCTAGTTGAAGAAAAATTAGCTTGGGTTTATGACATGGCCATTCCCGGCACCGAGATGTCATCTCATGTTTCATTCCTACTTAGTAAGCAGGCATAGTCATGGCACGCGACTGGAACGACGTTCTACGAGATCATGGCTTTCGGATCACTCCGCAACGTCAACTAGTTCTTGAAGCCGTTAACTCATTGGGTCATGCAACTCCCGAAGCGCTTTTAACTGAAGTGCAAAAGACCGCCAGTGCGGTAAATCTCTCAACGATTTATCGGACTCTTGAAGTCCTTGAACAAGTCGGATTAGTCACTCATGCACATATTGGCCATGGCGCCCCGACCTACCATTCCGTTGATGACGAAGCGCACATCCACCTTGTGTGTGACACATGTTCTGTTGTCACATCAATTCATGCTGATGTAGCTGAGGTTTTTGTGCGGTTATTGCGCGAAAAGGCTGGCTTTGAAACAGATGTCGCCCACGTTTCGGTGCACGGACAATGTGCGACTTGCGTAGATCGACAAAAACTCCTTTAACCCTCTTGCTTAGTTCCCTGTTCGCTGAATGTAAATATGTGCGCGACAATTAAAGTATGACCGCGATTCCCAACATGGATGACAGCAGCATTGATGCACCAGTTGCATGGCATTATGGTGACCCATTTCGCGAACAACGGCTGCTACAAGATGGCACCGCGCAAGTTGACCTCTCCCATTATGGGGTAGTTGTAGTTACGGGCGAAGACCGTCTTAGTTGGTTACATTCGCTAACAAGTCAGGATTTTCTGAGTGAATTTGTAAGTCTGCAGGCACTTATTCTTTCGCCTCAAGGTCATCTAGAACATGATCTTCATGCCATAGAAGATGGCACACAAATTTGGCTCATTGTTGAGCCTGGCACATCAACTGCCTTAACAAAATATTTAACCATGATGAAATTCATGTTGCGTGTTGATGTGCAGGATGTCAGTGATGATTTTGCCGTCATCGGATCCTCGGGTTGGGTTGAGAGCGAATATCCAACTTGGCATTCTCCAATTGCATTCGCGACCCCGCAGGATGTCACAGATATTTATGTGGCCGATCGCCCTGATGCTTGGCAAGTGAGTCAGATTATTGTTCCGCGCTTGCAGTTAGATGAGGTGCTGAATTCCACGCCAGTTGTTGGCACTTGGGCATGGGATGCACATCGGATTCGGGCGGGAGTGCCCCGCTTAGGTTTTGAATCCGATACTCGAACCATTCCACACGAATTGGGCTTGATCGCTGCCGCAGTGCATTTGAATAAGGGTTGCTATCGCGGCCAAGAAACAGTCGCGAAGGTTTATAACTTAGGCAAACCGCCACGTCGTCTAGTGCAGTTACAAATTGATGGCTCAACAAACGACCTGCCCAGCATTGGGACCCCAGTGACTTGGAATGAAAAAGAGATCGGTCGATTAACCTCAATAATTCAAGACTTTGAGAATGGTCCGCTTGGGTTAGCGGTTATTAAGCGTGCCGTACCCGTTGAGGCCGAACTGTTGGTTGGGTCCATCGCAGCGAGTCAAACTCCGATAGTGCAGTAAGAACTCTCTTGGCGCAAAGTTACGATAAATAATTTCTAGACTTCAAGACTGATCGTCATCGGACCATCGTTTAATTGATTTATCAACATATCCGCGCCAAATTGTCCGGTAGCTACTGTTGCGCCTAGTTCCTTAAACGAATCCACGAGGCTGTTGAAGAGCGGTTCGGCCTGGGCGCCAGGTGCAGCCTGATGCCATGTCGGCCTACGCCCGCGAGATGTGTCTGCAAATAAGGTGAATTGGCTAATCAACAAGATTGGTAAGTTGCCATCAGCGGCACAAACTTCAACCACCGTTGAATCGATTTCAATCCCTTGGCTTTTTAGTGATTCATTTTCGAAGATGCGCAAGCGCCAAATTTTTTCAGCCAATAGCGAGCATTTCGAGATGTCATCATCAACACTAATTCCGACATAGACCACAAGCCCAGGGCCAAATATTGTTCCAACAACATCGTGGTTTACCGACACACTTGCACCACGAACTCTTTGAATAACTGCGCGCATGTTCTTATTGTGCTCTAGTCAATTAATAGGGCGAAATTGCCTCTGCATCAAAATCTGAATTTCTCTGCTCGCGCCTGACACATTTTTAAGTTGAATTCATATTTACTTAATTGTGTGACAGGCGTAGTGCATCCGGTTGGCCCAGAGGCCCCTGAGGTTTATTGGCGTCGTCGTATTGTTGTTGGGCTAGTCCTGTT
>CAIVPQ010000183.1 GCA_903907835.1 uncultured Actinomycetes bacterium | reverse complement strand
CGCGACGCGATGCTCGCCGAAGACTGGAGCGCATGCCTAGACATCGCTAAAGAACAAATTCGCGATGGCGCGCATATGCTCGATGTTTCCATCGATTACGTAGGTCGTGATGGAGTCGCTGACATGTCAACGATGGCCTCCATGCTTGCGACCGCTTCTACTCTGCCTATTGTGCTGGATTCAACGGAACCTGCCGTTCTTCAGGCTGGACTCGAACGCCTTGGTGGACGTTCCGTTGTTAACTCAGTGAACTACGAAGATGGGGATGGTCCCGATTCTCGATTTGCTCGAATCATGCCACTTGCAATTGAACATGGTGCAGCTGTAGTCGCACTAACCATCGATGAAGAGGGTCAAGCCCGAACCGCGGAATGGAAAGTTCGAGTTGCTCGCAGATTGATTCTTGATTTGACCCAAACCTGGGGCATGAAGGTCTCTGACATCCTTATTGACTGCTTAACCTTCCCAATTGCCACTGGGCAAGAAGAAACACGCCAAGATGGCATCGAAACTATCAAGGCGATTGCGGCTATCAAGCAAGAGTTCCCTGACGTGCAGACAACACTTGGAATTAGCAACGTTTCATTCGGGCTGAATCCTGCCGCACGCATTGTTTTGAATTCAATATTTCTCCACGAGGCATGCCAAGCAGGTCTTGACTCAGCGATTGCTCATCCATCAAAAATCATGCCACTGGCTCGCATCCCACAGGACCAACGCGACATTGCCTTGGATTTAATTTACGATCGTCGACGCTTTGATGGTGACCAAGTAACTTACGATCCGCTTCAGGAATTCCTTAAACTTTTCGAAAATGCCCAAGCAGCAGCCTCTCGGATGTCTAGGGCCGAAGAATTGGCATTGCTGCCGATGACTGAGCGTCTTGCGCGGCGCATCATTGATGGTGAGAGTAAAGGGCTTGAAGCTGATCTTGACGAAGCACTAAAAAGTGAGCTGGCTCCCCTGGTCATCATCAATGATTACTTACTTGAGGGCATGAAGGTCGTTGGCGAACTCTTTGGCAAGGGAGAAATGCAATTACCGTTTGTGCTCCAATCAGCTGAAGTCATGAAAAAGGCAGTAGCTTATCTTGAACCACACATGGAGAAACAAGACGAGGCAGGCAGAGGCACGATTGTTCTTGCCACAGTTAAAGGCGACGTTCACGACATTGGGAAAAACCTTGTTGATATCATCCTGACTAATAATGGCTACAACGTGGTGAATATCGGTATCAAACAATCGATAAACGCAATCATCGATGCCGCGCTCGAACATGATGCTGATGTCATCGGCATGTCTGGCTTACTGGTTAAATCCACGGTCATCATGAAGGAGAATCTAGAAGAGTTACGCACTCGTGGCCTAGATCAGCGCTGGCCAGTTGTACTTGGTGGAGCCGCATTAACCCGAGCCTTTGTCGAAGAAGACCTAAATGAGGTGTTCCCTGGCACAGTCCGTTATGCTCGCGATGCCTTCGAAGGGCTAAGTCTTATGGACACTTTCATGTCTATTAAGCGTGGAGACGAAGGGGCTGTTCTGCCTGATTTGCGTGTTCGTCGTGTCAAGAAACTTGCTACCGACGATGAGCCAACAGAAATAGACACAAAGCGAAGTGATGTTGCAAGTGATAACCAGATACCTACCCCACCATTTTGGGGAAGCCGCATCGTTAAGGGTATTGCGCTTGCAGATTATGTTGGACTATTGGATGAGCGCGCATTATTCATGGGCCAGTGGGGGCTAAAGGGCAATAAGGGCACTTACGAAGAAGTTGTTGAGACAGAGGGGCGCCCTCGACTTCGCATGCTGCTAAATGAAGCCCAAACCAACGGCTGGATTGAAGCAGCTGTGGTCTACGGTTATTTCCCCTGTTACAGCGAAGGCAATGACCTAGTGATTCTTCATCACGAGGGAGAACTTGCGGGCACAGAACGCACTAGGTTTACCTTTCCTAGACAATCTCGCGATAGGCGCCTATGTTTGTCAGATTTCTTCGCAAGTAAAGAATCTGGGCTAATAGACGTTGCTGCTTTCCACGTCGTGACGATGGGTAATGCGGTAAGTGAAGCCGCCAATGAACTATTCGCTAAAGATGCGTATCGCGAATACTTAGAACTCCATGGTCTCTCGGTGCAACTAACCGAAGCGCTTGCGGAAACCTGGCATGCTCGCATTCGAAGTGAGCTCGGTTTCGATTCCCAGGATTCAACCGACATTCAGGAATTGATTGACCAAGGATATCGCGGATCTCGCTATTCATTTGGCTATCCGGCTTGTCCAAATTTGGAAGATCAGATTCAACTTTGCGAACTGTTAGACCCTGAACGTATAGGGGTTGTTCTATCCGATGAATTCCAACTGCACCCTGAACAGTCGACTTCAGCGATAATCGTGCATCACCCTGAGGCAAAGTATTTCAATGCTAAGTAACAAACCGAGTGTCTCGTTCGAGTTTTTCCCACCAAAGGATGATGCCGGTGTTGAACAACTCTGGAACTCAATAAAAGCTCTAGACAAGTATTCACCAGACTTTGTATCGGTTACCTACGGTGCTGGCGGATCAACCCGTGAACGAACAATTGCGATTGCCTGTGAAATTTTTGAAAAAACTGGTTATCGAACAATCGCGCACTTAACCTGTGTTGGCTCAACTCGCTCGGAACTTGAAGAGATTCTGCTGCAATACCGTAAGGCAAACATCCACGATGTTCTTGCTCTTCGGGGAGATCCAGTTGGCGGACCAAGCGCTGAATGGACTCCTACTCTAGATGGTTTTAATCACGCAGATGAATTGGTGCAACTTGCCATAGATATGGATGGATTCAACGTCGGAGTGGCTGCCTTTCCCGATGGACATCCGGCCTCACAACACAATTTTGAACAAGACCTCCAGGTACTCCTTAACAAAGAGCGCCTAGGTGCGACTTTCGCCATCACTCAATTTGTTTTCGATTGTGAAAAATACTTGCAGTTGACCCAGGCTCTTGAGGATGCCGGCTCGAAATTGACGGTTTACCCAGGCATCATGCCGGTCACAAGTTTTAAACAGATCTCTAGAATGCTTGAACTCAGTGGCGGCACCATGCCACCGGCGATGATGGCACAATTTGAATCTGTTTCTGCAGATCCTGAGGCAACCCGAGAATTAGGGGTAAACATTGCCGCCCAGATTTGTCGAGACCTCTACGCCGCTGGCGCAACTGGCTTTCACTTCTACACCTTGAACAACTCTCAAGCCACCCAGCAAGTGCTCGACAAATTGATTGACCTTTTCCCAAACAAGTAGTTTTCGCTATCGCACAGGAGTTT
>CAIVPQ010000182.1 GCA_903907835.1 uncultured Actinomycetes bacterium | reverse complement strand
GCCTAACTGAACATCCGAACCACCTTGACGCAGTAGCGACAATTGTGACGAGACAGCAGGATCTGACTCAAAGTTATTCTGCACCTGAGTTGGCCCTGGGATTGTTGTATTTCGCGGCAACTGCAAAACTCTAATCGTTCCATAATCAGGACCGGCATCAGCATTGACCGACATGAATGCTGCCAAGGTTTGACGCTTGCTTGGGGCAAATGCACTGGTCAATGAGAACGTGGGCTCTTTTTGATCAGGCATGCGCAGCATCAAGTAGTACGGAGGTTGTGCTTGACCGACGGATGGTTTTGTCGGGTCATTCGGCACATTCCAGTAATCCTGACCAGAATAAAACGCTTGCGGATCTTGAACATGGTACTTAGCCAAGATGTCGCGTTGTACTTTGAACAAATCTTCTGGGTATCGGATGTGCTCAAGTAGGGATGCCGAAATCTTTGACTTAGGTTCAACAACCCCAGGGAAAGCCTTACTCCAAACCTTTAGCACTGGATCTTTAGTGTCCCATTGGTAAATGCGAACGGTGCCATCGTAGGCATCTACCGTGGCTTTGACCGAGTTACGCATGTAGGTCAGATCCTGGGATGAAAGAGTCCCCAATCCGCCTTGAGCGTTGACCGAATCGGCTGTCGCATCTCGCAATGAAATGCGTGCAGCGTATGGGAATTCATTTGAAGTTGTATAACCATCAACAATCCATTGAATCCGACCGTCAATAACTGCAGGATAAGGGTCGCCATCAAGAGTTAGCCAAGGTGCAACCTTCTTAACTCGGATTTTTGGTGAACGGTCGTAAAGAATTTTCGACCCCGGCGCAATTTGATTAGAAAGCAAGATATTCGCCTCACGATAGTGCAGCGCGAAAACCGCCCGTTGGAACAAATTGCCAACAGGAACGCCACCCTTACCTGTGTAGGTGTTATTTGCTTGGCCATTAGCACTCTTATCATCTGGGTAATCTAATTCGCGTGGTTCCCCACCCTTAGGACTACCGACGATTGAATAGGCAGGTGAACGTTCCCCGAAATAAACTCTCGGTTGCTTTATATCGAGTTTGCCAACTGGTGGAATGTCACTTTCGATGAAGTTCGGTGAACCGTCGTTACGAGCCGAATTATCAGCGGCAGCAACTACCCCATATCCATGGGTAAAGACCATGTGATCGTTGAACCAGTTGCGCTGTGAATCAGCCAAGCCCGAAAGGCTAACCTCTCGAACGGCGAGAACAGTTCCTTGCTTTACTTTGTTAATTTCGTAACGATCAATATCCAAAGAATCAGGGAATGAATAGAATCCACGAATCTGTTGCAGATTCTGGAACGTTGGTGAAACAAGACTCGGATCAAGTAGTCGGGCATTGGAAAGAGTGCCCTTGTCCTTGGTGAACGATGCCAACGATGGATTATCGATTGCCTTATATTCTGTGATCTTCACTTTGTCGAGCCCATAAGCAGTGCGGGTCGCCTCAAGGTTTCGCTGAATGTAAGGAGTTTCCTTTTGCAGCTCGCTTGGCTTTACCTGAACCTGTTGCACGAATGCTGGATATAGTCCACCAATTAAAAGTGAGGCGCCTAACATTACGCCAAATGCAATGAAAGGCAAAGATGTAACTGCGCGGAAGAGTGAAACAAAGAAAAGAATTGCAGTCGCGAAAGCGATGTAACTCAAGATTGTCTTAGCCGGCACAAGTGCATTGACATCAGTGAATTTCAATCCGCTAATTAGTGAATCGGATTTAGTCGCAAGTGAATATTTGTCGATTGAGTATGCAATGCCCTTGAGCAATACGATGACACCCAGAAAAAATGTTAAGTGTTTTCTGGCATTTGGTGAGGTATTTTGGCCGGGTACTGAACTTAATCCACCATAAATGTAATGGATTACGAGGTTAACAATTAGCGCTACGAATGCAAGAGTGAATGCGCTGCCAAGTACAAATTTGAAGAATGGCAATTCAAAAGCGTAGAAGGAAATGTCCTTGCCAAACTGAGGATCCTTCTGCCCAAAAGGAACGGAGTTGGTCCACATCAAGTAGGTCCGCCACTGCGCAGCGGCTGACAAGGCACTCAAGAGACCAAAGACTGCCGGAGCAACAATAAATAAGCCCTTACGAATTGGCTCCAGACTGTCGCGATATCGCTGCATAGCCAATTCTTCTGGTGTAGTGGGAATCGTGAGAACTCGTGACCGATAAGCAAAAGTTGCTGAGGCCCAGAGCACGACTGTCGTCAAAAGGAAAACTACGACGAATAGTGTTCCACGAACAACCAATTGCTTTGTAAAAACATCAGTGCGCTCGAGTGATGAGAACCACTGCCAATCTGTCCAGAATCCAGCCACTAGCGAGAACAAAATAAACAGGACAGCAATCACCCCCAAAGTGATTCCAAGGGGACTTCGACGCTGGCTTTGCTGATTGTAAATGCTCACTCCCCAATACTATGAGCCCGCAACACACTTCGCCTTTACCTTGCAAATAAGGCAAACTGTAATTATGGATTTTGCACTCAATCTCGAAGCACTGGTACGCGAAGTTGAAGAACATGTTGGTAACGCTGGTTGGGATCAGCCAGCCCGCTTATTCGCCTTAATTCCAACAGCAGCTTTGATTGCTGCCAATCCAGAAACAGCAAAAGAACTCGGTATTACTGGC
>CAIVPQ010000181.1 GCA_903907835.1 uncultured Actinomycetes bacterium | reverse complement strand
CTTTGACAGCAGGCTTTTTCATATTGGTCGGCTTGATTCTGATACGGAAGGGCTTTTGCTGCTCACCAATGATGGCGAGTTAAGTCAATTGCTTAGCCATCCCTCGTTTGGCATTGCAAAAACTTATCTTGCCAGGGTTAAGGGACGCATCATCCGAGACACTATGCGCGAAATTGAAAAAGGCGTAGTCATCGAAGGCAAGCCGGTGGCTATTGTTTCTGCAAAATTGGTTGAAAGTAGCAACACGCACAGTGTTATTGAAATTGCGATCCACGAGGGCAGAAACCGTATTCTGCGAAAGATGTTTGATGAGGTAGGCCACCCGGTTGTTGACTTAGTCCGTACCCAAATTGGCCCAATCAAACTTGGCAATTTAAAGGTGGGCTCAATTCGAACCTTAAGTAATCAAGAGTTGGGAACGCTCTACAGCATTGTGGGGCTCTAGACTTATCACGTGAGTATTAGAGCAATCCGTGGGGCAACTTGTTTGCAAGTTGATGACGCGACAGAAATGGCTGAGGCGGTCGTTGAACTGCTTGGCGAAATGTTCACTCGTAACAACGTGGAAAATAGCAGTCTCATCAGCGTGCTGTTCACCGCAACCCCAGATTTGAAGAGTGCTTTCCCAGCAGCAGCAGCCCGCCAGATGGATCTTGCTGATGTCCCACTGATCTGTGCCCAGGAGATTGATGTAGCAGGTGCGATGTCTCGCGTGATTAGAGTCCTCGTCCATACCGAATCTGATTTGCCCAGGGCCGAGGTGAAGCATGTGTACCTTCGGGGCGCCGAGGCGCTTCGTCAAGACATTGCGCAGTAGGTGTCAAGGACAATGACGACGAAACTTCAAGATTCCAAAATTCTAATTGTCGGAGCTGGCCTGATTGGCACTTCAATTGCTTTAGGGCTAAAGACTCATGGGATAAGAGTATTTTTGGATGACCATGATTTGAATGCGCTCGAATCAGCGTGTGCAAAAAGTGCCGCTGAAAAACTCTCAGACGATATTGAACTTGATTTAGTTGTTGTCGCAACTCCGCCAAATGTCGTCTCAGATGTTATCCGCCAAATCGCTAAGTCCCACCCAAATGCAGTCATCACTGATGTTGCCAGCGTCAAAGGTTCTATTTTTGCTGATTTAGCTGGTGAGCCAGTTGATGTCTTGCGTAGAATTGTTGGTGGACACCCAATGGCTGGTCGTGAAGTCTCAGGTTCTGCTGGTGCTAAAGCAAATCTGTTTGTTGATCGGCCTTGGGTGATTACCCGTAATTCAGTGACCGATGAAAGTGCATTTGAATTGGTTAACGACTTGGCCTTAACTCTAGGCGCAATGCCAATCCAGCGTAGTAGCGATGAGCACGATAAGGCTGTTGCCCTCATCTCGCACACGCCACAAGTGGTCGCGTCGGTCCTAGCGAGTCAATTGATAGGCGCTCCTGACTCACATGTCGAGATGGCTGGACAAGGTATCCGAGACACGATTCGAATTGCTGCATCCGATTCGCATTTGTGGTCGGAGATTTTGACCAGTAATGCAGAAGAAGTTGTTACACGAGTTAATG
>CAIVPQ010000180.1 GCA_903907835.1 uncultured Actinomycetes bacterium | reverse complement strand
CATTCGGCATGCCCGACAAAGATGTTTCTGAAAATTTTGTAAATGCTTCTGCTGAAGTACGAATGTTTGGTGATTATTTCGCGCCAGCAGAAATTCCTGACCCGATGTCCGCTGCAATCACTACAGCACAGGATGTTGTGCCATTTTCGCAAGTCTGGTCAGCGTCAAAATTACTGGCAGAACAAGCTTCCTTAGATTTTGGTGCTCGGTATCTAATCAAGGGCACTGGTGATTTAAAGACAACTATTTTGTTGCAGACTTTGATCCCAATCATAAACAATTCTTCAGTTGTCCTTTACGACCTGCATTCACAAGGCGAACTTGATGTTGTCTTAGAAACTGAACGAGCGACCAAGACAATTGACCTAAGTGCTTTTTAATTCGGAAAGCATGACAGAATTATCAATGTGTTAGAAGCTATTCTTCTTGTCGGTGGTCAGGGCACACGGTTGCGCCCCTTGACGATTGCAACTCCTAAGCCGATGTTGCCGGTTGCAGGTTTTCCTTGCACCGAGCATCAGATTGCGCGTGCTCGCGAGGCCGGTGTCAGCCGAATTGTTCTTGGCACTTCATACCGAGCCGAAGTCTTTGAGGATTATTTTGGCCATGGCCAAGAAGTCGGTGTTGAACTTGTTTACGCTGTGGAAAATGAACCACTTGGAACTGGTGGTGCTATTCGCAATGCGGCTCAACACCTAACCTGTGGACCTAATGATCCCGTAGTGATTTTCAATGGCGATGTTTTAACTGGTTTAGACATCGCATCGTTAGTTCAGCAGTGGCGTGATGCAGATGCAGATGTGGCAATTTACTTAACTCGAGTCGAAGATCCGCGTGCCTTCGGATTAGTCCCTACGGATGTCAATGGTCGAGTTTTGGAATTTCGCGAAAAGCCAAAGACTGCAGCCGAAATTGTTACCGACCAAATCAACGCAGGCTGTTATGTCTTCAAGCGTTCTATTATCGATGAAATCCCGGCAGATCGCCCAGTATCTGTTGAGCGCGAGACTTTTCCTGAACTGCTTTTGCGCGGAGCACATGTAATCGGTGTTGTCGACGAGGGTTATTGGTTAGATCTTGGAACCCCGCTGGCCTTCGCGCAGGGCTCTGCAGATGTGGTTCGAGGCATCGCACCATCTCCACTTCTACACGGCAATACTGGCGAGAATTACATTTGTGATTCGGCCAGCGTGGATGCAACGGCAGTTATTAACGGCGGAACTTACGTTGGCGAAAATGTCACTATAGGCGCAGGAGCCACAATTGAGGGCAGTGTTATTTTTGCCGGCGCAAGTATCGGACCTGGTGTTGAAATAACTCGCTCGATTATTGGCGCAGATTCTTCAGTGGGTGCTGGTTCAGAAATTTTCGAAACTGTGATTGCTGATCGCGCAACCGTTGGTGCAGGAAATGAGCTACTTGCAGGTGCTCGGGTATTCCCAGATAGCGTCATCCCTGACGGGGCGATCCGTTTTTCTTCTGACCGAAGTTAATTTGACTCTCGTCCGTTTTCATCGAGTTCGGCTAAGTACTTTTGCAGTGCTGCCGCAATGTCGTCGCCACTAACTGGTTCGCCGTTAGCCCCTGATGTAAGTTCGCGACGAGATTCCATCACAGAGTCATGTTGAACTTCAAGATTAGAAACAACTTCACGATTTTCATCGACTTCTGCGATCTGTCCATCTACCACGGCATCCATTGCGATAGCAGCTTTGCGCAATTCGTCTCGAGGAATGGCTAAGCCCGTGCTCATGCTGATTTGATCCAAAAGTGCTAAGGCAGCCTTAGGGTATTCGCCACTAGCGAGGTAATGCGGAACATGTGCGGCATATCCCATTGCTGGAAGTTTCGCTTGGGCAAGGTCCAGTTCAATAAGTGCAGATAGACTGCCAGGAATCTCGACTTGCCCAACCCAAGGTTGATTCAGTCCCAATAAATCAGGGTCGCTTGAATGCGCAGTTACTTCAACTGGCCTGGTGTGTGGAGCGGGCCATGGAATCGCATGAATACCTACAGTCAT
>CAIVPQ010000179.1 GCA_903907835.1 uncultured Actinomycetes bacterium | reverse complement strand
GGAGCTATAGGCCCGTAATCTCTTACGGTTCTTAATTGTCTTGATTTAGATCGATACCGGATCGACCTCTTCCTTGCGCCAGGACCATAACCCGTGTGGAGCTATAGGCCCGTAATCTCTTACGGTTCTTAATTCTCTTACGATTCTTAATTGTCTTACGGTTCTTATTTTTCTTACGGTTATGCCACTAAGGCACGAGATAAGAGATTACCCTACTGCGGGCATAGACCCAAAACGGTGGGTTAGGCGTTACGGTCACTAAGTGTGACCTCGATGCCTCCAGTGAAGTTAACACTCAGGTTATAAAGGGTGGCAAAGAGGCTTGATATAACAGTTAACAACAAGATTTCAGCAGCAGAAACCACCATAGTTAACCCAACAAGTCGGCCTAAGGATAGAAAATTCAAATCCGAAGTTGTTGAATTCCCGGATACATCTTTAAACAAACTAGTCACTGCTTCAAAGACTCCAGCAGCAGAAAGGATCAACCATAGGCCAATGGTGGCGACAATCAGAACGCCTGCAATTGTGACACCGAGCATAAATGCTGACTTAGCCACAGACCATGGATCGAGTCGAGTGATGTGTAACCGAGCCTGACGCGGCGAAGTCGTATTTGGCGACTCTTCATGTCGTAATGGATCTGATTCACTCATTTTGCTACCTCCTGTCCCTAGTCTGTCAGTTCTTCAGTCTGTACTTCCGAGTTTTCATCTGAAACTTGATCTATGCTCTCGTCAAGAGTTAACTCTTCAAGTGCGGCTTCAGCAGCAGCAGAGGACTTAGCCACCGCAACAACTTCATCTCCCTCTGCTACTCGCATGAAAGAAACACCCATAGTGTCGCGACCAGCAGCTCTGATTTCATCAACGCGCGTGCGGATTACAACCCCGTTACTTGCGATAGCGAAAATTTCGTCATCTGCTTGGCAAACAAGTGCGCCCGCAAGCCCGCCTCGTTGTTCCACAAGTTTCATTGCCCGCACGCCCTGAGTTCCACGATGCTTCGCATTCCACTCAGAAACCGCGGTGCGCTTTGCCCAACCGCCATCAGTAACCGTGACTAGATATGAATCAGGTGAAGCTACTTCCATCGATAGCAAGTAGTCCTCTTTGGTTTTGAACTTCATACCGATGACACCTGTTGCCGAGCGACCCATGGGTCGAAGCGCTTCATCATTAGCGTGGAAACGCACTGAGAAACCCTTTTTAGAAACTAGCAAGATGTCATCATTTTCACTCACCAACTGAGCAGAGACAACGTCATCGTCGTCGCGAAGATTGATAGCAATCAAACCAGTGCTGCGCGGTGAATCAAATTCCGTCAATCGAGTCTTCTTGATTGTGCCATTACGAGTAGCCAAAACAAGATAAGGAGATTGTTCGTAATCCTTCAGCGCTAACACCTGCGCCACAAATTCTTCAGGACCAAGTTGTAGCAAATTAGCCACATGCTGTCCACGGGCATCGCGACCAGCATCCGGTAACTCATATCCCTTGACTCGGAATACCCGACCCTTGTTAGTGAAGAACAAGATCCAGTGATGGGTTGTGGTGACAAAGAAATGTGCAACGACATCATCTTGTTTCAGTGCCGCGCCCTTAACTCCGCGGCCGCCACGTTTCTGCGCGCGATACAAAGCCGCTTTTGTTCGCTTTGCATAACCATCAGCAGTGAGCGTCAAAACAATGGGCTCTACAGCAATTAGATCTTCATTATTAACATCATTTTCATCGGCGATAATTGTTGATCGTCGCTCATCACCGAACTTATTTACTACTTCAGCAAGTTCATCGCTGACAATTTTTCGCTGACGTTCTGGGCTGCTCAAAATATCTTCGTAGTCTGCGATTTCGTTCATCAACTTATCGTGCTGTGCTTGCAGTTCATTTCGTTCAAGTGCAGCCAACTTACGAAGTTGCATATCCAAAATTGCTTGTGCTTGGACTTCGTCAATATCAAGCAGTTCTTGCAGACCCTGTTGGGCAATAGAAGCGGACGCCGATGCCCTAATCAATGCAATGACATCGTCAATCCGATCGATTGCTTTAAGTAGACCAATCAGAATGTGTACACGCTCTTGCGCAATCCGCAATCGATAAGCGGTACGGCGCTGAATAACTTCGATTTGATGAGCAATCCAGTTAGTCACAAATGCATCAAGCGTTAGTGTGCGAGGCACACCATCAACAAGGGCCAACATGTTGGCACCGAAGTTGTCTTGAAGTTGAGTGTGCTTGAACAAGTTATTAAGTACAACTTTGGCTACAGCGTCACGCTTAACGACAATTACTAAGCGCATACCGGTACGAGAGCTACTCTCGTCCACGATGTCGGCAATTCCAGTCATCTTGCCCTGATTATGCAATTCAACAATTCGAGCCAAGAGATTATCTGGGTTGACCTGATACGGAAGTTCCGTGACCAAAATTACTGTTCGTCCACGCTTGTCTTCAGTGATTTCTGTGACCGCACGCATGGTTATTGAGCCACGCCCAGTTCGATAGGCGTCCTGGATTCCTCGACGGCCAACGATTAGGGCTCCCGTTGGGAAGTCAGGTCCCGAGATTCGCTCAAGCAAAGCCTCAAGAAGTTCTTCGCGAGTTGCCTGAGGATTTTCTAAGGCCCATTGCACACCTGCAGCCACTTCAGTCAAATTATGTGGCGGAATGTTTGTTGCCATACCAACAGCGATACCCGATGATCCATTTACCAGAAGGTTCGGGAATCTACTTGGTAAAACAGTTGGTTCAAGATTTTTGCCATCGTAGTTAGGCACAAAATTAACGGTGTCTTGATCAATGTCGCGCACCATTTCCATGGCAAGTTGTGCAAGGCGGGCTTCGGTATATCGAGATGCGGCCGCAGAGTCATTACCTGGTGAACCAAAGTTGCCTTGTCCTTGAACCAATGGGTAACGCAAAGACCATGATTGGGTAAGGCGAACTAAAGTGTCATAAATCGCGCTATCACCATGTGGGTGATATTGGCCCATCACTTCGCCTACAACACGAGCACTCTTGTTGAATGCCCGATCCGGACGATATCCACCGTCGTACATCGCATAGAGAACGCGACGGTGTACTGGTTTTAGACCATCGCGCACATCTGGAAGCGCACGGGAAACGATAACGCTCATTGCATAGTCCATGTACGAACGTTGCATTTCGACGTTTAGGTCAACGATTTCAATCTGGTCGTTTTGTTCAGGTGTTTGTGTCATTAGATGTCCAAGAATCGTACGTCGCGGGCGTTACGTTGGATGAAGTTGCGTCGGCTTTCAACATCTTCACCCATCAGTGTTGAGAAAAGTTGATCTGCTTGTGCGGCATCTTCAACTGAAATTTGTAGTAGAACTCGGTGAGCTGGATCCATCGTGGTCTCCCATAGTTCTTCAGCGTTCATTTCGCCAAGTCCCTTGTAGCGCTGGATATCTTCTTGACGAAGTTTCTTGCCGCTTGCTAAACCAGCTTCGACAATGGCATCCCGTTCACGATCGCTGTATGCATACGCAGGTGCTTCGCGTGACCATTTGATTTTGTAGAGCGGTGGCTGAGCCAAATATACGTAACCACCATCAACGAGCGGTCGCATAAACCTGAACAAGAATGTCAAAAGCAAGGTACGGATATGCTGACCATCTACATCAGCATCCGCCATCAAAACAACTTTGTGATATCGAAGTCGGTTGATATCAAACTCATCTTGGATACCTGTTCCAAAGCCAGAAATCAAAGCTTGCACTTCGGTGTTACCAAGGATTTTGTCTAACCGTGTTTTCTCAACGTTTAGGATCTTTCCACGAATGGGCAAAATAGCCTGGGTGCGTGGATCGCGACCCTGACCAGCTGAACCACCGGCCGAGTCACCTTCCACGATAAACACTTCACATTCAGAAGGTTCGCTGCTTGAACAATCTTTAAGTTTGCCCGGCAAACCACTTCCACCAAGGAGGCCCTTGCGGTTACGAGCCAAGTCGCGGGCTTTGCGAGCTGCCATTCGGGCAGACGCTGCTTGAACTGATTTACGCGCGATGTCTTTACCCTCGCCTGGGTTCTTTTGCATCCATTCGCCAAGCTGTTCGTTAACAACTTTTTGAACAAATGTTTTGGCTTCGGTATTTCCAAGTTTTGTCTTGGTCTGTCCCTCGAATTGTGGTTCGCGAAGTTTGATTGAGACGATTGCGGTTAAACCCTCGCGCACATCGTCGCCAGATAAGTTTGGATCTTTCTCTTTGAGAATATTCCATTCACGTGCGTACTTATTCACCAATGTCGTCAAAGCGGCGCGGAAACCTTCTTCATGTGTTCCACCCTCAATCGTGCCAATGGTGTTTGCAAATGTGTAAACAGATTCGTTGTAAGTCGAGTTCCATTGCATAGAAACTTCAAGGCTTAGCCCGCGCTCTTCATCTTCGGACGCGAATTCAATAATTCCGCCATGAATAGGACTCTTGCGAGCGTTCAAGTGGCGGACAAAATCCGAAATGCCACCTTCGTACATGTACGTAACTGAACGGGGCCCAGTTGGAACATCTACCGAATCAACATCTTCGGAAATTATCTGAGAATCTGGGCGCTCATCTGTCAGTGATAAAGCTAGGCCACGATTTAGAAAAGCCATTTCTTGAAAACGACGTGAGAGAGTTTCAAAGTCGTAATGAGTTGTCTCAAAAATTTCGCCATCAGCCCAAAATGTAACTGTTGTGCCGGTGGTATCTGACTTGCCAGTCTCAGCTAGTGGGGCAACTGGGACACCGTATTTGTAAGACTGTTCGTAGGTATTGCCATTACGTCTAACTTGAACATCAACATTCGTTGAAAGGGCGTTAACGACTGACACACCCACACCATGAAGGCCGCCAGAAACTGCGTAGCCACCTCCGCCGAATTTTCCACCTGCGTGCAAAACGGTGAGTACAACTTCAACTGCAGGCTTTCCCTCGGACGGAACTATGTCCACCGGGATGCCACGGCCATTGTCTACAACACGAACGCCGCCATCGGCAAGGATTGTGACCTCAATGTGAGTGCAGTAGCCCGCAAGTGCTTCATCAACCGAGTTATCGACCACTTCATAAACTAAGTGGTGAAGACCTCGTTCCCCAGTTGAGCCGATATACATACCTGGTCGTTTACGGACCGCATCCAGGCCCTCAAGAACCTGGATCGCACTTGCGTCATACGACACTTGCAAGGCCTCCCACTTGGGTGAAAACCGTGCCAAAAAGGCAGGTTAATTCCACGAATTTCGCGTCTTCTATTAAGGTTCTATCCTACCTGTTTATTTAGGATTTTTTGGGGTTTTCACTACCCATATGTGTCGCGTGGACCACGTCCCGGAACGCTGCGAATACCGTGCTTCCATGAAGGAGCGTTTGGTCCCAAAATTTTTATTTCTGTGATGCGTCCGACACCTATTTCATCATCAAGTCGCTCTTGGATTACCGGAAGTAACAAACGCATTTGCGTGGCCCAGGTAGTTGAATCAGCTCGCAAAACCAAAGTGCCAGATTGGCCACTTGGATCTAGGTTGAAAGTTTCAATCGCAACGTGTTCGCTAACGTCCCGGCCAGCTAGTTCTGGCCAGCGCGCGCGTAATCGGCCACCAGCAATTTGTAGATCCCAACCTTTGTTAATAACCAACTTGTCTAATAGACCAGACAGGGTTGCTGGATCGCGTTCATCAGGACCTGGGCCGCTACGTTGCTCGTCGTAAAAAGTTTGGGGTCGTTTGTACTTCTTGGGAATACCGGTGCGCAATCTTGCTCTAGTAAGTAAGGACCTCAAGAACTCAAGTTGTGGCTTTTCAAGCATCTAGATCACCGTCATCTAAGAGAATCTCTTGAAATTCAAGGCTATCTGGTAAATCTTCTTTGACGGCAGCAGTGATAAGTGTTTGTTCCACATCAAAGATTGCCTCCTGGAGCCGCACTCGTCGTCTTTGATCTAGTTCCGCGAATACATCATCAAGAATCAAAATAGGGTCATCATCGTGTGCACGCAAGACACTAAATGTTGCCAATCTCAAAGCAAGCGCAATTGACCAGCATTGGCCGTGCGATGCGTATGATTTTGCGGAGATTCCACTGAGGTTTAATTCCAAATCGTCTCTATGTGGGCCTACTAAGGTTAGCCCTCGATCAAGTTCTTGCATCTGCCGCGCAGCTAGTTGCTCGCGTAAATCAAAAGCTACCGCTTCAATGCTTTTTGAATCTGGTTTTAACCAAGTCGAATGGTAGGTGGCACTAAGGGGTTCCGTGTCACCACTAATGGTTTGTCCGTGTTCTGAAATGTGATCTTCCAGTTCTTTTAGCGAGCCTAAGCGCTGGGCAACAAGTTCACTTCCATGTTTAATAAGTTGCTCATCCCAAGCGAGCAATGTTTCACGAGCACTTGGGGAGAGTTCACGCCGACCACACGATTTAAGGAGCGAGTTTCTCTGCTTAAGTGCCCGATCATATTCCAGACGAATACCGGCAAATCGTGGTGTGAGTAGGGTGCTAAATTCATCAAGATATTTTCTTCGTGCGCTCGGATCACCTTTGACTAAATCTAAATCTTCAGGGGAGAAAATAACTGTTTGTACCAATCCCAATATGTCTCTTGGTCGCGTGAGTGTACTTCCATTAAGCGATACCTTTTTAGCTCCCACAGATTTGATGGTCACACTCATAGTTGCAGTTCGGTCATGTTTTTGTACCTGGGCCGTGATGGCTGCTTCTTCACATTCGCGTCTAATTAACGGGGCATCTTGAGCGCTTCGATGGCTGCTGAGAATGGCGCAATAATTTACGGCCTCAACAATGTTGGTTTTGCCTCGGCCGTTTCGGCCAATTATTGCGCTTACCCCAGTAGGAAATCTGAGTGAGAGATCCTTGTGATTACGAAAATCGTTGAGCGCTATTGAATTGATTAGCATTGTTTAGGGCTGGCGAATTGGCATCAAAAGGTACTTGAATCCATCCTGTGAATCGGCGTCCATATCTGGTGCGCCCGTAATAACCGCAGGTTTTGCTGCAGCAGTCATTGAGACAACAGTGACAGGTGCATCAATTGCATTCAGGCCATCAAGTAAAAAGTTTGGATTGAATGCGATAGATATTTCGTCACCGGTTGTTGCGCACTCAACATATTCTTTTGCTTCTGCGATATCTCCACTACCGCCGCCGCCAGAAATTGTTGCTTCTGTGGCACCGAAAGTTATCTTGATTGGCTGCTCTCGCTCAAGCACTAAAGACACACGCTTAACAGCTTCAATTAATGATGCGGTGCTTACTTGAGCAACCGTACTTGATTCGCTGGGAAGTAGTGTCCGGTATTTCGGAAAATCTGCAGCCAACATTCGGCTAGTTGTTTGACGACCAGCACCTTCGATGCCAATTAGTCCTTCGGAAACAGAAGCGAATGCTAGTGATACCAACTCGCTGCTTGATAAAGATTTTGCAGTTTCGGACAGGAATTTAGCTGGCACTAATGCGTTCGTGGCTATTGAAGTATGTGTTGGTGTCCAAGCGATTTCTTTTACCGCTAACCGGTAACGATCCGTCGCGGCGAGAGTAATTACAGATCCATCTACATCTATTTTCACACCGGTGAAGGCAGGCAGGGTTTCATCACGGGAAGCAGCAACCACAACTTGTGCGACTGCGCTAGCAAAAGATGCTGCGTCTATTGATCCACTAATTTCAGGCATAGTCGGTAGTGGTGGGTAATCCGCAACAGGCATAGTTGGCAAAGTAAATGAGGAGCGGCCGCAAGTAATAACTGCCCGGGAACCATCTATTGAAATTTCGATTGGTGCAGATGGAAGAGACTTAGTGATGTCTGCAAGGAGTCGACCAGGTATCAATGTTGTGCCAGGCTCGGCGACATCAGCATCTAGATTAACTCGAGCACTCACATCAGCATCGTTACCAGATAAAACTAAACCGGTACGTTCAGCAACTAAATGCAATCCAGCTAAAAGTGGATTCGTTGATTTTGTTGGCAGACTACGTGTTGCCCAATTAACTGCATCGGCCATAACGTCACGATCGACTCTAAACTTCACAGACTGCACACCTTCTAAAATTGAATTAAATAACTTCAGAAATAATTATTCTGGTAAGTCACTTGATAATGTTCTCTGAGCCCCTATCGTGCCATGTACCTGTGACGAACTCAGCACAGCACTACACAATTTGGTTATACAGCAATTTATTGTGCTGTATTTTTGTAGTTATCCACGGAAATTTCAAATCAGTTGGTCAATGAGATTTGATTAATATATCTTTATTAGTCGTATTAGGCATTGTGGATACTGTGGATAACAACTTATTAGCCATTAAAAACAAAACCAATTGGATTTAATAACTTGTGTAAAACCATTGGACTAAAATCAGATTTACGTAATTATTATTAGTTATCCACAGTTATCCACAGTTATTTGTGGGTATCTCTGAAGTTATCCGCAAGTTATCCAAACAAATGGCAAATAGAGCACAAATGAATTACAAACAATCCACAGAAATTTATAAAAAAGTTATACACAAGTTGTGCACAATGTGTACATAAGTGACAGAAGTTCTTTAAATGACATAACTTAAAGTTGTCTAGCTTGAACCTTAATTCTTGAGGTTAAGTCACTTACTTGGTTATAGAGACTTCGGCGTTCAGCAATCAAAGTTCGAACCTTGCGATCAGCATGCATAACCGTGGTGTGATCACGGCCACCAAATTGCTGGCCAATCTTTGGTAGTGATAACTCTGTCAATTCCCGACATAAGTACATTGCAATCTGTCGAGCAGTAACTAATACCCGAGAACGACTTGCTCCGGTTAAATCATCCATACTTATACCAAAATAATTTGCAGTTTGGCTCATTATTAACGCTGAAGTTATTTCCGGACCAGCAGCATCTGTCACTAAGTCTTTGAGAACAATCTCAGCCAGTCCCAAGTCAACAGGCGCGCGATTTAAACTTGCGAAAGCAGTGACGCGAATAAGAGCGCCCTCAAGTTCACGGATGTTAGTTGACATCTTTGATGCGATATATTCCAGAACATCAGCAGGCGCAGTTAATCTTTCCTGGGCACTCTTCTTACGCAAGATTGCGATACGGGTTTCTAAATCGGGTGGCTGAACATCTGTAATTAGACCCCACTCAAATCGCGAACTCATTCGATCTTCAAAGCCTTGTAATTGTTTTGGTGGCAAATCTGAAGTGACAACGATTTGCTTATTTGCGTTGTGCAAAGTGTTGAAAGTGTGAAAAAACTCTTCTTGTGTTTGTACTTTTTGAGATAAGAACTGTATGTCATCAACTAGTAGAACATCAATATCACGATAGCGCCGCTGGAATTCTTTAGCCTTATCATCACGAATTGAGTTAATAAATTCGTTGGTGAATTCTTCACTACTTACATATCGCACTTTAGACCCAGCATAAAGCGTTCTAGCATAGTGACCGATCGCGTGTAGTAGATGAGTTTTTCCTAGACCAGATTCCCCGTAAATAAATAATGGGTTGTATGCCTTAGCAGGTTGTTCTGCGACAGCGCGCGCAGCTGCGTGCGCGAATCTATTTGATGAACCTGGCACAAATGTATCGAAAGTATATTTTGGATTTAGTCGACTACCCTCTTGCGCATTTTTAGGAGCCGGCGCGGGACCCCGGCTTGCCTCAGGTGGTAACGCAGGATTCGGATCGGATGGGGAACCAATAGTTTCAATATCCGCATAAGTTGAGTCAGCGAGTTCATCAGTGGCATCTTCATCAAGATCTGGCGCGATGGTTTCATCAACGGTTACGGCAAGTCGCACTTCCCGGCCAAGAATCCGAGAAAGCGCATCACATAGAATCGGGCTCAACCGACTTTCTAATACTGATTTTGTAAATTCATTTGGTGCGGCAATAAGAGCCGTATCGCCGATCAAACCTAATGGTCTGGTTAATGCCACGAATGCACGTTGTTGAGGTGTAATCGCATTTGAAGTCAACGATTCAAGTGTCTTGGTCCACACTTCACTTAGTTCAACATTGTCCATCTTGGGCCTTTCAGAGTTTTCCACAGGTCGAAATCAGCAGACTACGCCCAACAGCACCCATCTGACAAGTCTTTTCCACAGGTTCTCGAGCAACCTAACTTGACTGGCAGAATTTAGGTTGAACCATAAGCCGTAATTGTTAAGAATGTGCGTTTGACCAGATGCCCACTTAGCGCGTATGTTTGGGAAGTTATCACTGAGATGATGTGCAAATTTCGTCGAATGTCCATGAAGTCAATGTCATGGATGTCCGATGGCCAATCGCCTCAACCTAGCTTCCTGCGGAGAAATAAATTATGTCAAAGCGTACCTTTCAGCCAAATAATCGTCGTCGTGCCAAGACTCACGGTTTTCGCCTACGTATGAGCACCCGTGCTGGCCGTGCAATTCTTGCTGCCCGTCGCGGCAAGGGTCGCACAAACATTTCCGCCTAATTGCTTGAGTAATGCTGGCAGCTTCAGCTCGTCTGCATAAATCAAAGCAAATCTCGGCCGCGATGAAGAACGGAAAACGTTCAACATCAAAGTTATTGGTCCTATTTGTGGCAAAAGGCGACTCAATTGAGGCCAAAGTGGCATTTGCAGTCGGAAAAACAGTTGGGAATTCCGTGGTAAGACATAAGGTAACTCGTCGGTTACGACACATTTTGAGTCAAGAATTGCCTAACTTTCCTGCCGGTTGTCATGTGGTGGTTCGGGCTTTACCGGGGGCGGCCGATGCCACTTTTGATCAACTTAAAGAAAATCTGAATTTTGCCCTAAGTAAGGTGGCCAAATAATGATTCACAATGTTTGGTCCGCAACCTTAGGCCGGCTATTAACCGCTATTTTGGTGGTTATTATCCGTGTGTACCAGTTAATTCTTAGCCCTTTGTTAGGGGCAAGATGTCGTTATTACCCAAGCTGTTCGAGTTTTGGCTTATCAGCAATAACTCAACACGGTCCCATAAAAGGAACTTTGTTGACCGTGTGGCGAATCTTGCGCTGTAACCCGTGGAGTCCAGGCGGTGTGGACTTCGTTCCGAGCGGCAAAGCTTGGCGCAATAAAGAGGTAATTGAATTTTCAACTAACACGAAATGTCATGGAGTATCGGTATGAGTTTGAATCCCTTAAGTTGGCTCGAAATAGCCGTTAGCTGGATTTTGGTCACTTTCCACAAAGGATTGTCGTTTATTGTTAGTCCAGATTCAGGTTGGGCCTGGGGTCTAGCCATTGTTGGACTCGTAGTGCTTATTCGTATTTTGCTTATCCCGTTATTCGTAAAGCAAATTAAGAGTCAGCGGAATATGCAAATTATTCAGCCACAAGTTAAGGAAATTCAAAAGAAATACGCCGGCGACCGGGAACGTCAATCTCAAGAACTTATGGCACTTTACAAGGAAACTGGGACCAATCCCCTAGCTAGCTGCTTACCAATATTGGCCCAAGCTCCAATATTCTTCGCGCTTTTCCATGTGCTACAAGGAATTGCTCAGATGAAGGCTTACGGAGTCATGACAGATCCCCTAGTCGATCAGGCACACAACGCCAAGATTTTCGGGGCTCCGCTATACGGCACATTCACACATCGAGCTGAAACTGATAATCCGTCAGTCACACTGGTAGTCACCGTTATCCTGATCATTTTGATGACACTCACAACTTTCCTAACCCAACGCCAGATGATTGTTAAAAACTCAGCACCTGATAATCCAATGGTTCAACAGCAAAAAATCTTGCTATATGTATTCCCAATAATCTTTGCCATATCTGGAATTAACTTCCCTATTGGTGTTTTGCTTTATTGGTTCACCACCAACCTTTGGACGATGGGTCAGCAGTTCTATGTCATCCATAACAGCCCACAGCCCGGAACTCCTGCATTCGCTCAACTCGAGCAACGCAAGGCAGCCAAATTGGCTAAGCGCACTGGAACTGAATTAGCCCCAGAACCAGAAGTTATCCCAGATTCAACCACCCGAAATCAGCCAAAACGCAAACCACGTAAAAAGCGTTCCTAATCCACCTTTTCCTAATCAATCTTGAAAGGCAACAACATGTCAGAAAAAAGTGCAGAGAAAATCTCATTATTAGAGCAAGAAGGCGAAGTAGCCGCTGATTATTTAGAAGGACTACTTGACATTGCTGACCTCGATGGTGACATTGACATGGACGTTGAAAACGGCAGGGCCATGGTAAGTATTGTTGGCGCAGAGCTAAGTCAATTGGTTGGCCCAAAGGGGTCAGTTCTTGAATCGCTTCAGGAACTGACAAGACTTGCAGTAACCCGCGAAACTGGTGAACGTTCTCGATTAATGCTAGATATTTCTGGATATCGAGCCTCAGTTCGCGAGCGTCTAATTAAGGTAGCCAATGAAGCAGCAGCTCAAGCAATTGAAACTGGTGAAGTTGTAAAACTTAAGCCGATGAATGCTTTCGAGCGCAAGATTGTTCACGACGCGGTTGGAGTGGCTGGAGCAGTCAGCGCATCTGAAGGTGTGGAGCCAAAGCGCCACATCGTCGTTCACCCTGCTTAATTCGGGCAACCCCAACTGTTTCCTATTTATGTGATGTTTCACGTGAAACATCACTTGTCCTGAAAGTGAGGGATGTTTCACGTGAAACATGAAAAACTTGCCCTGGCTTATCCGCAGGCAATGCCCAAATTGGAAGCCTTCGTCAGTTGGCTTGCCGGGGCTGGCATTGAACGAGGCCTTTTGGGTCCGCGTGAAGTGGACAAGTTATGGGATAGGCATGTGGCCAATTGCGCTGCAGTTGCAGAATTGATCCCGGAAAATGCTTCGGTTTATGATGTTGGCAGTGGTGCTGGTCTTCCAGGAATAGTTCTTGCTATTGTGCGTCCTGACCTTAAAATCAGCCTAATTGAACCACTCTTGCGCCGAGCTACCTTTTTGTCGGAGGTAGTAGCCGACTTAGATCTTGGCGATCAGGTGCAGGTAATCCGCGGTCGAGCCGAAGAAGTTAAACTCACACCGGCCGATGTAGTAACTGCCCGCGCAGTGGCCCCTTTAGCCAAACTCCTGGAATGGACTTTGCCGTTAACTCGAAAAAATGGGGTGGTCTTAGCCATGAAGGGTTCTACGGCTGAACAGGAAATTCTCGATGCGAAATCCAAATTAAAGGGAAAAAGTGTCGAAATTATCCAATGTGGAATCAACCTAGTTGACCCACCCACCACAGTTGTACAGGTGACCTGCTAGTTTGCCAACTGAGTCTCACTCATAGGCTAATGTCACTAAATATCTAACTTTATTTTTGCAGCTTTCTATTAAGGGGGATTAGCCAAATGGCATTCGATGATTTTGAAGACACTCCCTTGGCAGCGGCAGCAGCGGCTGCGGTTTTTGTGCGCCGCGGATTAAAGGGTACTTTTCCAGCACCCAGCAAAACCAGAATTATTACCATTGCCAACCAAAAGGGTGGAGTCGGTAAAACCACAACAGCGGTTAATGTTGCTGCCTCAATGGCTTTGGCAGGCTTGCGAGTGCTCCTGATTGACCTTGATCCACAAGGGAATGCTTCGACTGCATTTGGGGTAGATCACCAAGAGGATGCAATCGGCACATACGATGTTCTTATTGATCAGATGCCAATTAGTGAGGCGATTAGCCCTGCAGTTGGCTATGACTCACTTTGGGTTTTACCGGCATCACTTGATTTAGCTGGTGCAGACATTGAATTGATTTCCAATGTAGATGAAGCGCATCGTCCTTTCAGACTTAAAGATGCGCTCAATGACTATCTGGCAGCAAATCAAATCGATTATGTTTTTGTCGATTGCCCGCCCAGTTTAGGTATGTTAACTATCAATGCCTTGGCTGCAGTAAGTGAAGTTTTGATCCCGATTCAGTGTGAGTTCTATGCTTTAGAAGGCGTGCAGCAGTTGCTGCGAACAATAGAATTTGCTCGCGAGCGGCTTAATCCAGAACTAGAAGTGAGCACTGTGTTACTAACTATGTACAATTCGACAACCAACCTAGCCGCGTCCGTAGCCAGCGAAGTTCGAGGGTATTTCGGTCCTAAAGTGTTGGAAGCTGTAATCCCAAGATCAATTTATGTTGCCGAGGCTCCATCGTTCGGCCAAGCAGTTATGACGTACGATCCTGGCTCATCTGGTGCGGTTGCCTACTTGGCAGCTGCCCGTGAAATCGCCCACAGGGCATAAGGAAGGAAAATCATGGCAAAGCGACAAAGTTTAGGTCGGGGATTAAATGCCCTCATGCCAGATGTTTCACGTGAAACATCGTCAACAAATTCCGATGAAACAAGCGCAGAACTCGCCGCTGTTTCCGGTAATCCCACAATTGCGAAACAAGCCGGTTCACCCACAAGTGTTTTGGTCTCTGACCAAGCTCCTATCGCTGGACTGCGTTTTGCCGAACTTAAAATCAGCGAAATCGTACCAAACCGAGCCCAGCCCAGAACTGTATTTGATGAGGATGCATTAGCTGAACTGGTCCACTCAATCAAGGAAATAGGCCTGCTGCAACCCATTGTGGTTCGTCCAGCAGATCAAGGTTACGAACTAATTGCTGGTGAAAGACGACTACGAGCCTCAAAATTAGCTGGCTTTACTAGTATTCCGGCGCTAATCCGTGAGACTGCCGATGAGCAAATGCTTCGAGATGCATTGTTAGAGAACCTACACCGGTCTGCCTTGACTGTTTTGGAAGAAGCCGCGGCTTATCAGCAGTTACTTGAGGATTTCGGTTGCACTCAAGAAGAGCTTGCTACACGACTAGGTAGGTCCAGGCCACAAATTTCTAACACGCTTCGCTTATTAAATCTGCCACCTGCTGTTGCTCGCCGAGTAGCCGCTGGCATTTTGTCGGCCGGACATGCTCGAGCATTGCTTTCCTTAAAAGATCCAGCAGCGATGGAAGCATTAGCTAGTCGAATTGTTGCTGAAGGACTATCAGTTCGCACGGTCGAAGAAATCGTCGCCATAGGTGGGGGCGCTGAAACAGCCAAGAAATCTCGAGTAAAAACCTTAGGAACAATTAGCGCGCCAGGACTTGCCGAGTTGAGCGATCGCTTATCGCAGCGTCTCGATACTCGGGTAACCGTCCAATTAGGGGCCAAAAGAGGCAAAGTAATGATTGAATTCGCCACTTTGGAAGACCTGCAACGCATTGTGGCTATTGTGGATCCGCCGACTCTGGGAATGTTTGGCGAACCTCTCAACTAGAGGTTTACACATAGGTGGATAACCTGTGTGAAACTCTATAATTCAACTAGTCAAAATGTTATGTCAACCTATTTTTGGTGCCATAATCCGGGTAATTGCTGAAGAAAGACAATCGGCAATCAAATCTCGAGAATCTGGATCACCTAGAAAAATTGCATCCTGGGAATTTGAGCTGTAACCAATCATCGTTCTAATGCTGGGCATTTTTGGTAACCGCAAAATATCCCAAGTTTTTGCATGCGTGTGGGCATCTGTCAGCGAAGTTTTGGTAATTATCTCGTCTTGAATGATTCCCGCTAGGCGCATTCCGGTAGCTGAGCGTGAGTATTTATGGCCAAAATAATAAGTAGCCAACCCATTGGCCATCGGCTCTGGATGGGAATCCATGTTTAGGCTCAATACCAAGTCCACATTTTGCTGATTTGCGATTAGCGCACGAGTTCGCTCGTCGCCGAGCAAGGAGTTTTGTGACCTAGTGACCACAACCATGGCTCCAGAGGCCGCAAGCCGACCTTCAAGCCGACTTGCAATGTCCCAGCATACGTTGGCTTGGGTCAGGTTAGAGCCACCCTGTAACTCAACATCAGAGTCGCTTGGATCCAACAAGATGGTGCAGGTTTCTACTGACCGAGAACTATGACTTGGATCCCATCGGATCAATTCACGCAAATATTCTTGACTGCCACCAACTACCGTACGATTCAAGCGAGACAAGGACTTGAACACATCAGGTCCACATATTCCATCAATGCCTAGTCCAACATTTTTTTGAAACTCTCGCACAGCGTTTTCCGTTTGCGGACCATATATCCCATCCACACGATCGAGTGAAAAACCAAGCCCGATTAATCGTCGTTGTAGATTTACAACATCATCACCGTGCACCATGTTGCGCGGGATAAAAACTAATACGCGATCGCCAAGTTCCCACCGCGCTTCTTCTAGCCGACGAAAAGTTTGTGGTCCCACAATTCCATCAACGGTAAGCCCGCGACTTTGTTGAAAAACCCTTACCGCATCTGCCATTTGGGCATCAAATTGTTCGTACTCATTCGACACACCCTGTGCAAGATCTATTTCCAATAACCCAAGCCGAACTAGCCGTTCTGCTACCTCGCGTACAGCCGGCCCAGAATCACCAGCCCTCAGGATTATTGACCCCATCGACTCTCTTACAAATATTCTGCGAGGTCAGCGAGTAGGCCAGCCTTTGGCTTTGCACCAATAATCTGCTTCACAATTTCTCCACCTGAATAGATATTCATTGTGGGAATCGATGTCACGCCAAAGTTTGCTGCTGTCGCTGGATTTTCGTCGACATTCAATTTAGCAATGATCAAATTATCACCATGAGTGGAGGCAATTTCATCAAGAATTGGAGCGATCATCTTGCACGGTCCGCACCATTCAGCCCAGAAATCTACTAAAACTGGTTTGGTGCTGTTTAGAACTAATTCTTGAAAGTTCTCATCAGTAACTTCAATTGTCGCGCCCATTTGTACTCCTTAGTTAATTGCTATTAAAGCATAGACTGAATAAAAGGCTTTGTGCCCATTGATTAATTTGCTTAAAGACTAGATAAATAACGTTCCGAATCAAGCGCAGCAGCACAGCCTGAACCTGCAGCGGTGATTGCCTGGCGGTAGGTGTGATCGACCAAGTCACCGCAGGCAAAAACTCCAGCGATATTTGTAGCGGTGCTCTGCGGTTTGGTCAATACATATCCTTCACTGTCCAGATCGACTTGACCTACAAAAAGTGAAGAACGCGGATCATGTCCGATTGCTACAAATAGTCCTGTTACTGCTAGCTCGCTTGTCGCACCTGTCAATGTGTCCCGCAATGTGGCACTGGTTAACTTTGGATCGCCGTGTAAATCAATAACTTCGCTATTCCAAGCAAACTTAATCTTGGGATCTTTCATTGCCCGCTCAATCATGATTTTGCTTGCGCGCAATTCATCACGACGATGGATCATTGTCACCGAACGGGCAAATCGCGTCAAGAATGTTGCCTCTTCCACAGCAGAGTCGCCACCGCCAACAACTGCAATATCTTGATCACGGAAGAAGAAACCATCGCAGGTAGCACACCAAGAAACCCCATGTCCGGAAAGGCGCTTTTCATTTTCTAGACCCAACTCGCGATATCCTGAACCGGTCGCCAGAATCACCGAGCGGGCTCGATAAACATTGCCTTCGCTATCCGTAACGGTCTTTATTTCCCCGGTTAAATCTGTGGCAGTGACATCATCTGTGATTAAATTGGCCCCAAATCTTTCAGCCTGGGCACGCATGTTTTCCATAAGTGCCGGGCCCATAATTCCGTCTGGGAACCCCGGGAAGTTCTCAACTTCAGTGGTGTTCATTAAAGCCCCACCCGCAGTTACCGCACCTTCAAAAATGGTTGGCTTCAATTGGGCGCGGGCAGCATAAATAGCTGCGGTGTAACCAGCTGGGCCAGAGCCAATGATGATTACATCTTGAATCTCTTCAGACATGAGAATTCCTTTACGCCGAATTGGGATGTTACGAGTTTAGTGGAGTCAGTTACTAACTCTCACAACCGAACCTGTATTTCCGTTATTCCCCCGACAAAGTTCCCATTCGTACCCTTAGGTAGCTGAGTTAACCAAATAAGTAAGTATCGACCGGATTGCGCATTCACATTCATGAAGTATTTGAGTTGCGTACTCTTTGTCACCTGCCCATATGGTTTTGCATCCTTGACTTCCAAGTTCTGTTTATTGCTCAAGAACAATTTGGCATTATGCCCAGGCGCGCGGAAGTGTATGAACAGAGCATTTGGCTTCAGAGTTTTCCCGAGATCAACAAGGAGACCAACTCCAGGCTTACCATCAAGATTTTTCCCCGGATAGTTAACAGTGCGCCACGAACTCTTAAGATTTCCGTCGATCGCTAATTGCGCCAAATTCGGATTCTCTTGTCCATCTCCGAGCGGATCATAATCATAAATCGTGGAGGGGTAGAAGTATTTGGAGGCAGCGCTCGGGAATCCAGAATTTGTGAATGAGGGTGTTGGTCCAGCAAAATCACTCGGCAAAATAGCGCTGGGAACAGTTCTAGTACCAAAATTTGCAGTCATCATCTGCCAACTGACGGCACTGAACGTCAACCACATCAAAAGACATACCGAGGCAGCACGCACCTTTGTCTTTGTTAGGTATGCACCAGCCAAATTAGCATTTTGAATAATGATGTGTTGCTGCTCGATGGGCTCAAAACATTTGTACTTAGCAATTAAGGAATCTAAGTCGTCGATAATTTGCGACATGCTGGCATAGATTCCATTTTGGGTTCGCGCAAAAAATTCATCAATATCGATTTGGATATCTCTGCGAACCATACTTGGAAGCAAATCTTCTTCGAGTTCGCGAATCTCACAATCAGTAAATGGCGTTACGCGAGTCAATAACTCAAATGCGATTAGGCCAAAATCTCTAATGTCATCAAAAACATCAGCACCACAGTTCTCAAGAACTAATGACTCGTTTATTCCGTAACCAGCCAATCGCACTCTATGCGAATCGGTAATAAAGACATCGCTAGTCCTTAACCAACCATGTGTGACTCCCTGAGAATGCGTGGATTGGAGCACATGCGCCAATTCGCTCGTGTAGTTGAGCGCCTCAACCAGAGAAAAATCGTCATCATTTTTAGCCAGCAATGCCGTGAGATTTTGCCCTGAAATGTGCTCACTAACAATGCCTACGAAACCATGATCTTCAGCGAGACTGCCAACGCCCGTTACATAATCGTGTGGAATGACGTTGTTAATTGCCACCACACCTGGCGAGTCCAATTCTGCGACTTCTCTACAGCTATCAATTAGGTTCTGTGCTCTCGGATCAGTATCAGATAACAGCAGCAAAGTGACAGGGATTTCTAGTTCGCAATCATATGCCAGCCATACTTTGGCACCTAGATATTCCTCAATTTGGAGGTCCAATTCATAACGCTGAGCAAAGCAGCGAGTGTCAGAATCACCCATATTGCCAATGTTATTTTGCGAATCTCCGCCACGTTTGGGAAACTGCATCATTGACTTCGGTGATACGAATTAACTTGGCGAGCATCGCGAAACCCAAGGCAAATGCACAAGCATCAAAAAGTATTCTTGCTATTGATCCATTGGCATTTGCAACGGTGTAACTGTTAAAGATAAATGTATGAATTGCACAAGTTGCTAGACAAGAAACTAGCGTGGCAAAAACCACTCGAACAACCATTTGGACATTACGGTTCGCTCGCAACGCACTGACATCAGCGCTAACTCGACGCCAAGTTATTGTGCAAACAATCGTGTAGGCAATTGAGTAAGCCAAGGCAATGGAAGCGACTTTGTATTGCGAATCCACTCGGTAGAAAAACAAGAGAGCAACTGAAATATGAATTGCATTAAATCCCAGGTTAATCAGAAAAGGAGTACGAGTATCTTCTCTTGCGTAGTAGCTGCGCAACAAAGTGTAAAAGAGTGAAAACGCCGGAAGCCCAAGAGCAAAAACCGATGCGATGAATCCAACGGAAGCGCCCTCGGCCATGGTTGCTGCGCCGTGGCCGTAAAGCAAGATACCTACAGTTGGCCCAGTTATGGCTAACAATCCAGCGCATGGGATTATGAACGCGGCAACGAGGCGAACTGTACTTGTTAACTGCTCACCAAAGGCCTGATCATCTCTAATGTGCGCATTCTT
The DNA here is from genome assembly GCA_903907835.1 of uncultured Actinomycetes bacterium. GTDB lineage: Bacteria > Actinomycetota > Actinomycetes > S36-B12 > UBA5976 > UBA5976. Next base: position 12,579 of record CAIVPQ010000179.1, on the reverse strand, counting down.
GCTTAGTCTTGGCAGTAATGATGTGATTAGAGAAACGGTGATGATTGCATGTGGCAACATCATCATTAATTGCCCTTTTTGGTATGAAGTAAAACCGATTGCAGTTGTTCCTGAGTCGTTTGCTAGAACATTTGCATAAGTTGTCAGGTTAGAAATAATCAGAAATGAAATTTGATTAATCATGACAAAGCCAAAAGTCCAGACGGCTAAGTCACCCATTTTCATCAATCCTGAGCCCCGAAAATCAAAACGCGGTTGGTAATTAAAACCCGACCTTCGCAGTGCCGGTATCAATAAAAGGGCTTGCACTGCAATGCCTAACAGAGTGCCAGCGCCGAGCAGATTCAGTTCTGTTGAATTGACACTTCGTGCATCGGGCACCCCATCAGATATGACGATAAATCCGAGCGCGGTTGTAATCACGATTAGGTTATTGACAATAGGTGCAAACATTGGCAAGGCAAAAATGTTGCGCGCATTTAGCACCTGAGAAACCAATGTGTAAACACCGTAGAAAAAAATCTGTGGCAGACACCAGTAAGCAAAGATTGTGGCTGTATGTAATTCAGAACTACTCCATGCCGTTGTTGCGTAGAGCCGGATAATGAGCGGAGCAAAAATCATAGTTAGCGCAACGATTCCGATGAGCAGTATGCCAATGAACGTTAGCAAGCGATTTGCAAAAATCTGCCCATTGTCTTCATCGTCTTGCATTCTTCGCACTAAGGCGGGAATGAACACCGAGTTGATGGCTCCGCCTGCGATCAAAATATAAATAATATTTGGAATGCTGTTGGCAACGGAATACCCATCGGAGAAAACCGCAGTGCCGATGGCGGCCACTAGTGCTACGTCGCGCAATACACCGGTAATTCGACTGGCCAGAGTCCCAATTGCCATGCCTGACGTTTGTCCAAAGCCCACCTTGATCACGCAGTGCTCTCTGGAAACTTCGCCAATTTACGCCGCTTAAGGAAGTTACTGACAGCTAAAATCAACAACAGACCGAAGGCAAGTTTCACAAGGATTCCAGCTACTTGTCGATAGGCGGTGGAAGAGATTTCAATCTTCTTTTGTTTGCCGAATGAAACTCCATCTGGCGTCTCTAAACTTGCAATTACGCCGATGGTTCCAGTCCCACTCAGGGTTATTGGAACCGCAAAAGTCACCCGAGCGCCCACGGGGACCAGTTGAGAAGCAAGTTGTGTTGCTTGTAACCGAATGGCTTGATCTGGTGTAACTCGAACACGCACACGAACTGCGTGATTGCTGGAATTAACAACCGTGATTGGGATTTGCGCCTTGTCTGCTGCGATTGTTATTCGGTCTGAAGCCTGAATTGTGACGGAATTTATGATTTTTCTATTTGCCTCAAGTTGGCTTTGCAGGAAAGAAAATGAATCTTTGTTCCTAGGCCACAGATCGCTGTAGCCAACAAATCGAGCGAATCTAGTTTCCCGAGACCAGTCAGTGTCGAGGATTATTGAATTAGAGATTTTACTGGATTGTGCTAGCAAAGTTGCTTGGCGAATATTGCGTGGTGAAACCTTTGTGACGTTTGCTGTTCCACTTGGTAAAAGATCCTGGGTGAATCTAGAATCCAGCAGGCTATTAAGGGAAACCAATTTTGCCCAATTGGAATTTGCAATTGTGTTCGCGAGAACTGAAAGATCCCCATTACCCATTTTCCATTGTGCTGGTGCCAGCACGATTACAGATCGAGACACATCCGCAGATTCAAAACTCATCATGGCAAGTTCGCTGGCTAGGCACATGCGCTGAGAAAAGCTTGATTCAGTTCCTTGAATTTTGCCTAGGCAATTCGATGCTGTGGCATCAAAGACCAAAGACTTTTGTTGGAATAGACGAACTCGAGCATCAGTAGTGAAATTGGCGTCAGCTTGCACAAAGGTGTTGGAAACCAAAGGGGTAACTGCATTAGCACCCATCACGGCGGCAGTCTCTTTAGTTAATGTTCCATCTGAGTGTGTGTAGATACTTGTTCCAACTGGCCATTGTCGAGAACCATACTTAATTATTTGCGCGACTTCATTGCGTCTATGGCTACCAACTAATCCAGCAAGATTGGCATGTGCGTATGGCGAGAGATTAGAAAATCTAGCAATCTTGTTTAGCCGCTTAATCAGAGTTGAACTTTCTGAAGATAGCGATGTTTCTGCAAAGGAGTTAGCCCACTGGGGTAAAGCCGGATCAACTATCCAACTAATTTTTTGATATTCGTCCGTGGCAGTTAGGTCATTTAGTCTGGAGATTTTCTTGGCATCGCTACTGACAGGCTTGCTCATTAAATAAGGAGATCTATTTGTTAGCGCGGTCACCGGGATTGCTAAAGCCACTCGGGTCGCAGATGAAAGTTTTTGGCCATAGGCCCAAGGCGCAGTTATTGATGTTCGTATTACGTTCCCTGCGGTTGTGGCACTGACCGCAAATTCAAAAACTCCTAGAGCATTAAGACCTAGGATTTTCTCGCCGGAAAAACGAAGTTTCCAATTCGCAGTCTCCCCAGGCGCAATAATCTTTATCGAATCTCGAACCTCAGGCTGCGCAAAACCCCTCATGCCCGACGGCTCACTTCGCACATCGGCGAGTTCATTTCGACTTGCAATCGGGCCGTTGGTGGCAAGTTCAATTACAACATCCTGCAATTTTTGCGCACCACTGTTGGTCATCGAGCCAGTGATAGTCACAACGTGCTTGATTGCAGACGATCGAGCAACACTAAAGCCGGTAATTGTTAAATTTGCCGAGTTCTCTTTCGGACTTGCCAGAGCAGTAACTGCTTGACCGGAGAATATGGACACAAAAAACAGCAAAGCTGTGGCCACGCAACCTTTAGTCTTTGCCGATTTTAAGTAAGCCACTTTCCAAGAATACTTGGGCAACCACGCAGTTCCTGTTATTACATCTAGGCTAGGAAAGTCATGAATGAAAAACCGAGCCCAGAATCCATCGCAACGCATGTTGTAATGTCTGCTTTGCGTGAGATGTCTGATGTCTTGAGCATTGCAACAAAGTTCGAGTCGGCCGGATTTGAATTCGCAATCGTCGGCGGACCAGTTCGAGATTTATTACTTGGTCGCGAAATCTGCGACCTGGACTTCACTACTAATGCGACTCCTGAAGAGATTATTGCTGTGGCAAAGCCCTGGGCCGATAGTGTTTGGGATGTTGGAATTGAATTCGGCACGGTAGGCGTTCGCCGCGGTGACACCGAAATGGAAATCACAACCTATCGTGCGGAAAAATATGAAGAAGATAGTCGCAAACCACAGGTCGCATTTGGTACAGACTTACTTGAGGACTTAGTTCGCCGCGATTTCACGATAAATGCCATGGCGGTTCGCTTGCCACAACTTGAGTTTGTGGACCCATTCGGCGGAATCAACGATTTGTTAAAAAAGGTCATTAGAACTCCACGTGCGGCCGAACTCTCATTTTCGGATGACCCACTTCGAATGATGCGCGCAGCCAGATTTGCTAGCCAGCTTGGCTTCGCTCTAGTTGCTGATGTAGTAATCGCTGCAACTGAGATGGCAGATCGCATTGACATAGTTTCAGCCGAACGTATTCGCGATGAGTTGAATAAGTTATTGATGGGCCAATTCCCGTTATTGGGTTTGGAAATCCTTGAAGGAACTAAAATCGCGGATCGGATTATGCCCGAGCTACCGGCATTGCAACTAGAAATTGATGAGCATCATCGCCATAAGGATGTTTACGAACACAGCCTCATAGTTTTAAAGCAAGCCATTGAATTGGAATCGACTCATTCGCCAGTTATGGAACCTGATTTGGTATTACGTCTTGCAGCCTTATTGCATGACATCGGTAAACCAAAGACGAGACGTTTTGAACAAGGTGGCGGCGTGAGTTTCCATCACCATGAAGTGGTTGGCGCAAAAATCGCGCGCAAGAGGATGATGGCATTGCGTTACCCCGGGGTAATCGTTGACCAAGTCACGCAACTCATTGAGTTGCATTTGCGTTTCCATGGCTACGGTCAAGGTCAATGGACTGACGCTGCAGTCCGCCGATATGTTCGTGATGCTGGCGATCAGTTAGTGCGTCTACACAAACTAACTAGAGCCGATTGCACAACGCGAAATCAACGCCGAGCCATGATTCTGGCAGCAACATATGATGACCTAGAAGAACGAATTGCAGTTTTAGCTAGTCAAGAAGAATTGAATTCAATCCGACCAGATCTTGATGGTAACCAAATCATGGAAATCTTGGCACTGCCAGCAGGCCCTATTGTCGGCAAGGCATACAAACACATGCTTGATGTTCGATTAGATGAAGGTCCGATGACTTACGAGCAAGCGGTCGATCACTTGAAAACATGGTGGAATGCGCAGGCGGATTAATCCGCTTTGGGTGTTAGGCGCAGAATTTTTAAAACCAGCCAAGCCGTGGCGCCGAGCAACGCACCGATAACAAATGTGCTCAATGCGGAATGTGTGGGCGAACTGCCCAGAACTCCAAATACCGCGACTCCCAAAACAATTGCAAAATTTATGAGCATGTCAAATATCGCGAATACGCGTCCTCGATGTAGATCGTCTACTTCTTGCTGGATTGCAGTATCGGCATTTACCTTAACCAATTGACTCAATAGCCCAATGTTGAACGCAGCTAGGTACATCCAAATGTGGGTACCAAAATAAAATCCAGCAGAACATAAAATTCCAGCGCTGAGCGCCACGACAAAAGTTATTCGCAAAAGTAATCTTCGTTGACTTTGCGCGGAATCAGATAGAAACTTATTTTGCTTTTGCAAGAGTGCACCCGTTGTGAATGCTCCGCAGAAAGAACCCACCGCAGCTAAAGCAGCGATGATGCCAAAGTCGCGCAATGCAGAACTGGTATCGCTTTGGCTGTTCCACACCTGGCGTGAAAGCAGCAATGTCTGCATGGTGATTCCCCCAAAGGCGCATCGCAGAATTGTCACACTTCCAACACTTAGTAGTACTCGGGGAGTAGAAAGAATGATTTGCCCACCACGCACGAAGCCAACGAAAAGATTGCGGAATTCTTTACGCACTTCTGGGGTTTCCGCATGCGGACCCAAAATATTGTGTGGCGAAACTCTGCTCGCAATACTTGATGCTCCCAGGGTTAACCCCCCTGCTAGCAAAATTAATGAAGCATTAACGGCATCAGTGTTGCCAAAAAGATGTTGTAACCCTAAGCCGGTTGCTGCAGCTAGTGAGGCACCTGCCGTTCCCATAGTTGGAAAGATTGCATTGCCGGCTACGAGTAATTCTCGCTTGACCACGTGGGGTAATGATGCAGAAAGAGTTGATAGGGCAAATCGATTTACACCCAAACAAACCAAAACTAAGACCGCCAAAATTCCACTGGCTGAATGCCCAGCGACACTTAATGCGATTAAACCCATTGCAGCAACGCGAATGAGATTAGCTCGAACTAAAATTTTGCGCCGCGACCACTTGTCGATAAACACACCAACGAATGGGCCAATTAGCGAGTAAGGCATCAGCAACAGCGCAAAAACCATGGTTATTTTCATGGGGTCTGCTTGGCGAGCAGGAGAAAAAAGTACGAATGTTGCTAGTGCCGTTTGGAGCAAACCATCGCCACCCTGACCAAGCATGCGCGTGATTAGAAGGCGTCTGGCATTTACCGGACGAAAGATTTCAACAAATCGCACTTTTGTCATCACTTAGAGATTATCGGTAATTCATAAATTTTTTACTTGGGCATGCAAATGGGGCCACCGAATCCGATGGCCCCATTTTAAAAACTAGCAATTAGGCAGTGACAACATCGTTGATGAAATCTTCAACTTCTTGCTTGCACTTTGCGTCGTCATACTGAACTGGTGGGCTCTTCATGAAGTAGCTTGATGCGGAAAGAATCGGTCCGCCAACGCCACGATCCAAAGCAATCTTGCAGGCGCGAATTGCATCGATGATTACGCCAGCAGAGTTCGGTGAATCCCAAACCTCAAGCTTGTATTCCAAGTTCAATGGAACATCGCCGAAAGCACGACCCTCAAGTCGGATGAACGCCCATTTACGATCATCAAGCCACGCAACATAGTCACTTGGACCAATGTGAACATTGCGTGCACCAAGGTCGTGCTGCAACTGTGAAGTTACAGATTGGGTCTTTGAGATTTTCTTTGACTCTAGGCGTTCGCGCTCGAGCATGTTCTTGAAGTCCATGTTTCCACCAACATTAAGTTGGTAGGTGCGATCAACAATCACACCACGGTCTTCGAATAGTTTCGCTAGTACACGGTGAGTGATAGTGGCACCGACCTGGCTCTTGATGTCATCGCCCACGATTGGCACACCTGCAGCAGTGAACTTGTCAGCCCATTCCTTTGTGCTGGCAATGAAGACCGGAAGTGCATTAACAAAGCCAACTCCAGCATCGATTGCGCACTGTGCATAGAACTTAGCTGCTTGCTCGGAACCTACGGGTAGGTAACAAACAAGAACATCAACCTTGGCATCCTTGAGCGTCTGGACAACATCAACTGGAGTCTCATCTGATTCAACTACCATTTCGCGGTAGTACTTACCAAGACCATCAAGGGTCTGGCCACGCTGAACCGTTATGCCAGTAGGTGGCACGTCTGAGAATTTGATGGTGTTATTTTCGCTTGCAAAGATTGCATCAGAAAGATCCTGGCCAACCTTCTTGGAATCAACATCAAATGCAGCAACGAATTGAACATCACTGATGTGGTACTGGCCGAAGTTAACATGCATAAGACCAGGTACGGATGAAGTTGGATCTGCATCCTTGTAGTACTCCACACCTTGGACTAGTGAGGACGCGCAGTTACCTACGCCAACTATGGCTACTCTAATCGGATTCACTGTGGAGCCTCCTGAAGATTTAGTGAATTATTAATTGGGTATTCATCTTGATTTTTCTGCTCAACTGAACCATTCAGTACAGCAGTTGGTGAAGTTGAACTAGTTGCATTGATGCCACCAGATTCTTCGCGAGAAATTAACTCATTGAGCCAGCGCACTTCACGAACAAGTGCATCAAGGCCATGTTGTTGTAATTCAAGGGTGTATGCATCTAGACGCTCACGCCCTTTTGCGAGGTTGGTTTGCAGTAAGTCGAGTCGCTCTTCAACTCGGCTACGGCGACCTTGCAAAATGTGTATTCGAGTATCAGCCTTAGTTTGGCCAAAAAATGACATGTGAATCGCAAAGGACTCATCTTCCCAAGCAGTGGGGCCACTATCAGCTACCAAGGCCTCGAAATGAGATCGACCAAGGTCAGTTAGGGCATAAACAATGCGAGTGCGCTTGGGATACTTAGCACTTGGATTTTCATCTTGCTCAACTAAAAATCCACGGGAAACTAAGCCCTTAAGAGTCGGATACAAGGCCCCGTAGGAAATTGTGCTGAATAAACCAAGCACTGAAATAAGGCGTTTACGTAATTCGTAGCCATGCAGTGGATTTGCTGCGAGCACACCAAGGATTGCAAGCTCTAACGCCGCAGATCTCTTAGCCATGAATAATCCTTTTTCTGATGTATCTAAATGATACATCTCAAAGATACATGATGCGTCTCAACACGCCAAAATGCCAGTTTTTATCGGATTTGTCCCTCGGCGTAGAGTTATCGGGTGGCTAGCGACGCAATTAGAGGGTCCCGGATCATGGGAATGTCACTCGAACCTGCCCGGCCAGTGCCGCATCCCGCTGAGGATGTAGCAGATCCTGCCCGACCTAGACATGTCATTGACTACGTCTTGGCTCGTCGTTCAATCATCGAACACATGAAAGTTGATGCACTTGCCCGCGAAGAAGTGTGTGATGCTGACCCATATCTCTTGCGGGCTGCCAAACACCATGGTGAGCAGACCGAAAGATTGTGTCCAATGTGTTCACGTAGTGAGTTAGTGCATGTGACTTACACATTCGGCGATGACTTAGGTTTTCGCTCAGGACACGTTAATAGTTCCCAGGATGTAGCCATCATGGCTAACGAATATGGGCATTTTCGGGTTTATGTTGTCGAAGTGTGTAAGTCATGTCATTGGAACCACCTATTTATGTCGTATGTTCTAGGTGACGGCAAACCACGAACACCGCCCCGCAAACCACGCGATATTTTGGAATAGGTAAATGTTTAATTACCCAAGACGTAACCGCACTGGATTCAAGAGATGGATTCCATCTTTTAAACAATTTATATTGTTGGGTTTAATTGGTGCTTTTGTGCTGTTTATTTCATTGGCACTTGCGGTGAGGTTCATTCGTATTCCAGAACCTAGTGAACTTTCCAAGGCCCAAGCAACAATTCTTTATTTTGATGATGGCTTCACCGAAATGGCTCGTCTAGGGGAAGCTAACCGAGTTGCGGTAACCATCGATCAAGTTCCGCTATTTGCACAGCGCGTTGTACTTTCTGCCGAAGATCGCGAATTCTTTGATCACGGTGGTTTCTCGCCGAGAGCAATCGGTCGAGCCATTCTTAATAATGCTGGTGGTTCTTCCACACAAGGCGGATCAACAATCACTCAACAATATTCTAAGAACGCTTACCTAACCCAAGACCGCACAATCGTGCGCAAAATAAAAGAGCTCTTACTATCAATCAAACTTGAAACCACAATAAGTAAAGACAAAATTCTTGAGCGTTATCTAAATACCATTTACTTCGGAAGAGGCGCTTATGGAATTGAAAGTGCATCTACCGCCTACTTCGGCAAGTCCATTTACAAACTTTCGGTGGAACAAGCTGCTGTGTTAGCCGCTTTAGTACAAGCCCCTAATGGGCTTGCACCAGAAACTAATGTCACAGGGCTCACTGAACGCTGGAACTACGTTCTCGATGGAATGGTCAAGCAAGATTGGCTTGATTCTGCGGAGCGTAACGACATGAAGTTCCCCAGCATAAATCCATTCAATCAAAGAGATACTTATGGTGGCACGCGCGGATATTTAGTCGAACAAACTCGCAAGGCTTTACTCGCACAAGGCATCACAGAAAATGAAATCAACCGCGCCGGATATCGTGTTGTAACTACTTTCAATCGGCGTGCTCAGGCTGCCGCGGTTGCTGCAGTCAATGCGCAAGGTCCGAAGAGTGGAACCGAGGGTTTGCGCATTGGCCTTGCTTCAGTGAGACCTGGCACCGGTGAAGTTGTTGCGCTCTATGGCGGAAAAGATTTTCTAAAAGACCAACTAAATAATGCAACTCAAGCCATCGGCCAAGCTGGCTCTACTTTCAAAGCATTCACCTTGGCGGCCGCACTCGAGAATAAAATAACGCTCGGCGATTCTTTCAGTGGGATAAATGGAACTCGAGTTGGCACCTACCGGGTCACAAACTATTCCAACTCTTCTTTCGGTTCGCGAATTTCACTGCTGCGCGCGACAGAACAATCAGTAAATACTGCATTCGTTCAGGTAGCAGACAAAGTTGGCCCAGAGGTTGTTAAGCAAGCAGCAATTCGAGCTGGTATTCCCAGCGACACCGTGGGACTTGTGCCGAACTTAACGTTCACTCTTGGAACTGCAAGTCCAAAAGTAATCGACATCGCGGCAAGCTATGCCACCTTTGCTGCCCGTGGGATTCAAGTTAAACCTTCATACATTCGTTCAATTACCTCGCCAATGGGTGAAGAAATTTTCACGTTAACTCCGGAAAAGACAAAAGCGTTCACCCAAAGAATTTCCGATTCTGTTAGTTACGCGTTGCAGCAAGTTGTTAACTATGGAACTGGTACACCTGCCCGAGTGCTCGGTCGGCCAGCCGCCGGTAAAACGGGTACCACAAACGACAACATGTCCTCTTGGTTCGCTGGATTTACTCCAGAGTTTGCCACGGCCGTGATGTTAGTTAAAGACGATGCCAACGGTCAACCAATGACTTTGCGTGGCACTGGTGGAATGGAAACTGTTTATGGTGGTTCATTCCCTTGTCGAATTTGGACCGCCTATATGCAAGGCGCCTTAAAGGACATGCCGATCACAAAGTTCCCGCCACTGCCACCAAACCAACCAAGTGGATGGGCGCCTTCGCCAAGTGCATCAACGAGTGTCACGCCTTCTAAGTCTGCGTCTACCAAGCCAAAGCCAAGTAAGTCGGCCAGTCCGACAAATCAACCAACAGCGTCAGTCCCCAATCTGATTGGTGATATTGAGACTGCCCGAACAAATGCAGCAAATGCCGGTTTGACCCTGAGTGAAGTCCCCATTGATGAGACCGTTGACTTAACGCTGCCTCTTTATGTCGTCAGCCAAGCTGCTGCTTCTGGAACTCAGGTAGCGATTGGTAGTTCGGTGCTGGTTCAGGTGAGCAATAGCCCGCTTTAAAAACTAAAGACCAACAACCACATCAAAATTCGCGGTGGTATTTCGCACGATGCAATCGAGTTTGTCGCCGACATTTATTGAAAGACTATTTGTCCAGAGTAATGAAACATGCATGTGTGGTGGCTCGGCAAAAATGAAACTATCTCCACCCCTTGTAAATGGTGAGCGGACCTTTCCTCGGACCTCATTGATACCTTCAGCAAGCGCGATCCCTTTTTTGCGAAGTGTGGAACGATCAGCAGGTGCGGCAAGAGCCACACCATGCGCGGTACCACCGCTGACTACAAGAAGTCTTTGATTGCTCGTACTTTCGATTTGACGATAACCAACATGAGTCGATTTTGTGATCTCATGAATTGCCAGCACATCACCAGTCGCATGTAATGCCTTCGGGCAGCCAAGCCACAGTTGTGTTCCGGTTCGCATGTCTATTGCAAAGTCTGGATAAGCAGATTTAATTGTTTTGATATCTTGGCTGGTTAGATGACTCAGGCTTGCTCTTAGCGGGAGTGAATTTTCTTTGGCCATGGCTTGGTAACTGGCTAACCAAGCGAGTATTTCCAGGACGCGATTTGTTGTGCTTTGGGTATTGATCCCTGCCGTCATTTCCAGGGCAGCAAAATGGGTAACAACTGGCTCAGCTATCGGGGAATGCAGACTTAACCCAACAATTTCTATTTTCGATTCATTGTCACGAATTAAGCTGGCCATCTCGTGACGAGCCATACCGAATCTGTGCATTGAAGTTGCCCCATCTAAGAGGATCTTCTTAATCCCGATGTTTTGTGCTTCAACTATTACGTTGTTGCTCAGAATGGCAATGACACGATCAGCATTGGCGCGCAGGGCCAACTCCCATTGCCCAACGGCAAGCCGATCTGCTGGATTAAACGGTTCAAGGACTAGCACTTGACCAGATGTTTGGGTTAAAGCGCTTGCCAATTCCCAAACATTGGCCACGGCAATCTGTGCTGCTCCAAGAAGGTTTGCTTCGCGGATCAAAAGTTCTCGACCAAAGCCGTAACCATTGCCCTTTACTACTGGAACTACTGCGGCACCTACAAGTTTGTAATTGCTGCTGATTCTATTCAGGTGCTCGCGAAATATGTGAGCATCAACTGTTAGCGCAAAAGTCATATTTATTTACCGCCTTGCCATGTACAAATTGAAAGCTTTAGCCAAAATTGGCGAGATAACAAAGTCCCACTCACCAACATATTCTTGAGCGTAGCCGCCCGTACCAAGTTTGAACTGAATAAGTCCAAATAAGTGGCTTTGCGGGTCAAGTGTGTCCGAGATACCACGCATGTCATATACCTCGGCTCCGGACTCAAGCGCATCGCTAATCATTGCCCATTGAATTGCGTTGCTAGGACGAAGATCTCGCGCAGCAGTTGTTGATGCGCCATATGAATACCAAGCATGGTTTCCAACTCGAGTCATCGTGGTGGCGGCGACCGCCCCTTCGTGATCTGGATGCGTTGCGACATAGACTGCAATACGCTCTGGCGCCTCTTGCCTCATTACATCCCACATTTTTTCAAAGTAGCTCAATGACCTCGGAGTGAATTTATCGCGCACCGCAGTTTCGGTATAGCAATCATGGAACGCTGGTAATGATTCTCGGTTACCTACTGTTATAGCGACTCGCTCTTTCTCCGCTTTACGAATATTGCGGCGCCATTGTTGATTGAAGTTACTCAACAACTCTTCGCTTGTGCGATTTGCCAGTTGAAGTTGAAACACAAAGCGCGGTTGGTAGTCTCCAAAACCAGTTCCATCTGCGGCATTTTGAGACCAACCCAAATTTCGAAGTAGTTCAACTAGTTCCACACCAGCTCTATTGGTATGGGTGGCGTTCACTTGAGTTATTGATTTTGCCTCACCTTCACTGATTGCCTCTTTGAGGGAATCAGCAGACCAACGCCTAGTCCAAGCATGTGGACCGATCTTGAATTGGAATACTCCGATGGATTTTCCGTACTTAACTAAAGCGGCAAGCGCTTCACGCACATCTTTGCTATTTTCCCAATTCAGGTCCGGACCTTCAGGCAGATATGCCAAGTAACGACTTATCTTTGGAACTTTGCGCAAGAGAACTAAGCCGGCGCCGACAAGTTCTTCACCCTGGAACCACCCCAAACTCTCGGGGCGCCATTGTTGCTTTACATTTCCCCAAGCTGGTGTTTGCAGAAAAGACACAGCATCGCGCGTGGATATGTATGCCAAGTGTTGC
>CAIVPQ010000178.1 GCA_903907835.1 uncultured Actinomycetes bacterium | reverse complement strand
GTTTTAGATGAAGCGACAAGTGCGCTCGATGGTGATACTGAAGTGAGTATTTCTTCAGATATCCAGAAATTAAGGGGTTCAACGACAGTTGTCTTAATTGCGCACCGCTTGTCAACTGTTCGTGATGCAGATTTAGTTCTTTATATGGATAAAGGCGAGATCATTGCTCGTGGCACTTTTGAGGAAGTTCGAAGTGCAGTTCCCGATTTTGATCGTCAAGCTAAATTGATGGGTCTTTAATCCAGACAATCTCAAATTCATTGAAGGCCTTCGCAAGGGTAATTTTGGTGCGACCCGTTGAATTTCGAGGTGATTTGCGGCTGATTTGGCGTGGTAACCCTTGATTCGAGCTGGGGCTAAGCCTATGGTTTGGGCATGAATTGCGCAGCTGACCACTCGAATCTGAAGCCAGGCGAATTTTGCACCTCTTGTGGTGAGCGAGCGATTCCAGAGTTTGTCACGTGTGCCAATGGACACGAGGTTTCATCTAGTCGTAGTTTCTGCGAACAATGCGGAGTCCCAATGTCTGCGGATCAGAGCGTGGGGCAAGTTCAAAGTTCTGTATCAAATGGAAATTTCTTAACTTCATTATTATCGAGTAATAAAGGTAAAGCCATGTTGGCCTCAACTGTTGCAGCCGTAGTTCTGATAGGCGGGCTAGGAGCGCTCTTTATCAACAAGAAGTCTCCGGCATATCCTTATTTAGTCTCGGCTTGTACTGAATTGGAACCGGTCATCTTCAAGAAAAACAACACAGCGGCCGATGAGGCTCTGGCTTCAAAGGTCACTAGTGAAATTCAAACGGCAGAGAGTTTAGATCCAGAAGCTGCCGCTGCTATGTCTAATATTCTTGCCGAATTTAAAAAAATGAATGAGGACTCATCTAGGAATAACCTTAGATTTAGTCTGATGGTCTCACTTGGTACTTACTCATTACTATCTACAATCCAAGCTGAAATCGATCGCATAATTGCCGAGGGCGAGAGACTTGAAAGAGAAATTGATATCGCCTGTGAACCGTATCTGTCCTAAGAAGATTCTAAGAAAGTTCTAGGTAATCAAATGTCTTGCTCGGTGGATCATTCGACAATCAAAGCTGGCGGCTTTTGTACTAGTTGTGGCACGCGAGTTGAACATATCGAACCTCCTGTTCAACAGAGTGCCACTTCTGTTAACTACTGTCCTAATGGCCATGCCGTTGCTTCAAATAAAAAGTTTTGCGAAACCTGCGGAACTCCGATGACGGGTTCCGGCAGCGCGCCAGCTAGTGCGGGTTATGCGAGCCCAAGTGTGGCAACTCCATATATTCCACCGCCACCAAGTTCAGGCGCAGGGTTTGCTGCCCTGCCTCACCCAAGTGATTTTTCGGCAAATCAATATGGGTCAGTGCCCCCTCAGAAAAATAACACTGGCCTTTTCGTGGGGTTAGGAATTGCGGCTTTACTTATACTCATTTTGATTATTGCTTCAGTTACCGGTGGCTCGGGTGGCAGTAGTGGCGGCGATGACGGTGGGGTTTACACGCCTTCTACGACAACAGTCTCGGTAACTATGTCTGTCAATGGTCAGTACTGCAACGATCTATCTTGGGGTTATAGCGATATCCCGGGTGGCTCAATCATTCTCTCGGTCGATGGGATTGCAACGGGATACGCCAGCTATTCGTACTACGGCACAGATACCTCGAGTAGTTGCGACTTCAACGCATACTTCTATAACGTTCCCACAAGTGGAACTGTCTATTCAATTAGAATGGCCAGTGGCTTACGCGGATCAGTCGATAACTATGTGTATGAGCTTGAATCCAATGGTTGGCAATTCAATTTGAGTTTGGGGTAATCATGGCTCTTTGTCTTTATTGCAGCGGTGAATTAGATGAGAAGCGCTGCCCAAAATGTCCCGTCTGCAACTCAAGCCATCACCTTGAATGCTGGGATGAAAATGGCGGATGTGCTCAAATGGGCTGTGGGGCTGGGCCAAAGTAGGGATTTATCTCTGGCATTTTTGCCCAGTTTTCTGAGAGGATTCCCCAGTAATAATCCAAAAACATAGGGAGAACCCATGTCTTCGCCGGCAAGATTGAGAAAGCTCGAAGCTGAGTACAACAATTTGGGTGCTGCTTTTGGAAACCATCCTGATATTGATATTCGAGCAATTGGTGATGCTCCACATGTCGATCACTACATGATTGTTTATCGTGTTCCAGCGCTTCGGCAAAATTCAACTGGGCAACCAATGGCTGTTCGCGAAACTGTTGTTGAAATAATGTTGCCTGAAGGTTATCCGAGAATTCAGCCTGTTTGCCGAACCGTGCCAGGAGATGTGATTTTTCATCCTAATTTTAATGCTGAGAAAATATGCATTGTTGACGACTGGTCGCCCTCAATCGGACTAGTAGATATCGTTAATGAAATTGGCGAGATGTTGCAATGGAAAAAATTCAATATCCGATCACCGCTAAATGCAATCGCAGCCGAGTGGAGTCAAGACCACTTAAATGAAATTCCGTTAGGTAACTAGGCAGATTATGGCAGCCGGCAATCTTCGTCGTTTAGAGAATGATCATCGCGCGATTCGCGAGATCTTTGCTGGTGACCCTTACGTTGAGATTGTCGAAATAGGAACTGCACCATTTGATAAGTACAAAGTTATTTACAAAGTGCCATCTTTACGGTTAAAGCAAAACGGACAACCTGTTCGGGTTGAAGCAACTAATGTTGAAATCACTTTACCCAATGGCTATCCCCGCGTACCACCGGTAGCCAGAACTTTGGGTGGTGAAATAGTTTTTCACCCGAATTTCAGCGCAACCAAAATTTGTCTGATGGATGACTGGGCACCTGGAGTGCAGCTACACGATCTGATCAAAGAGATCGGTGAGATGTTGCAATGGCAG
>CAIVPQ010000177.1 GCA_903907835.1 uncultured Actinomycetes bacterium | reverse complement strand
TGCTGCATGTGCTGGATTCACTTACGGAATTGGCGTTAGCGACGGTCTGATTCGATCCGGAAACGCTAAGAACATTTTGCTCGTTGGATCAGAAAAGATTAGTGACTTTACCGACTTTGATGATCGTGGCACCGCATTTTTATTTGCTGATGGTGCTGGTGCGGCCATCATCAGCGCAACTGGTGTACAAGGAATCGGTCCAACTATCTGGGGAGCAGACGGATCATCACGCGAGGCCATCATTATGGCTCCGGACTCAATTGCTGCTGGGCTTCAAGGTGTCCCGTCAATGCTCACAATGCAGGGACAGCAAGTGTTTCGTTGGGCTGTGGGATCAATGGGTGAAATTTGCGAACGAGCTTTGAGCGCGGCAAACATTACTGCTGATGATCTCGTGGCATTTGTACCTCACCAGGCAAACTTGCGAATCACTGATGCTTTAATCAAACGCTTACATCTACCCGAATCGGTCGTCATCGCAAGAGATGTCACCACTTCAGGTAATACCTCATCCGCATCAATCCCTCTTGCTCTAGATACGTTACGCAAATCTGGCAGCGTTCGTTCAGGAGATCCAATCTTGATGGTTGGCTTTGGTGCCGGACTAGCCTTTGCAGCTCAGGTCGCATTGGTCCCATAAGTTTCTGTGCGCCAACTGGTGTGCAGATAAAGCCTCTCGCAAACAGCGAGATGTTTCATAGATGAAGGAGAACACATGTCACAGGAAGACGTTTTGGCAGGATTAGCCGCAATTGTTAATGAAGTTGCAGGCATCCCAGCTGAAAGTGTGCAGATGGAAAAGTCATTCGTAGATGATTTAGATGTGGATTCATTGTCCATGGTTGAAGTTGTTATGGCTTGTGAAGATAAGTTCGGCGTAACTATTCCCGACACTGAAGTAAAGAACCTAAACACTGTTGCAGATGCTGTTAACTACATCACTGCAAACAAGTAAATAACTCCAAAGTTTCTCGCCAGCGGGCAGTCGATTTGTTCGACTCCCGCTGGCGCAAACTAATAATTCAAGTACACAAAAAGATTTCTAGAGAAAGGTCGCTCGCATCATGAGTCGCACCGTTGTTGTTACAGGTCTTGGCGCTACCACTCCCCTAGGCGGCGATGTCGCCTCAACATGGGAGTCACTGCTAGCTGCACGCTCTGGCGTGCGATTGCTGCACGAACCTTTTTACGCAAACCTTCCTGTGCGTATTGCTGCTACTGCTGCAGTTGATCCAAGTGAAGTTTTGGAAAAGCATGAAATCCGTCGAATGGATAGGTCACAACAACTTGCGCTGATCGCATCGCGCGAAGCTTGGGCAGATGCTGGCGCCCCAGAAGTAGACCCAGAGCGCCTTGGTGTGGCCGTGGCAACCGGAGTTGGCGGAGCAATTTCGCTCATGGAGCAATACGACATTCTGAAAGAACGCGGACCATCACGGGTTTCGCCTATGACCGTTCCTATGTTGATGCCAAATGGCCCAGCTGCAGTGGTTGGCTTGGAGCTTGGCGCCATGGCTGGAGTTCACACTCCAGTATCAGCATGTGCATCTGGTGCTGAGGCTATTGGCTACGGAGCCGAAATGATTCGCACAGGTCGCGCTGACATAGTTGTTTGCGGCGGCACCGAAGGTTGCATTCACCCACTGACTCTGGCTTCATTTGCCGCAATGCGCGCTCTTTCTTCCCGCCATGAAGACCCAACGGCTGCTTCTCGACCTTTTGATGCAAACCGCGATGGATTTGTTATGGCTGAGGGCGCAGCACTTGTAGTGCTTGAATCTGAAGAACACGCGAAAGCCCGCGGCGCCAAGATTTACGCAATCTACGGCGGCCAAGGTTTAGCAGCTGATGCTCATCACATTGCTCAGCCAGAACCAGAAGGCCGAGGCGTAATGCTAGCCATGAATCGTGCGCTTAAGGATGCCGATTTAAGCACCAGTGACATTTTCCATATCAACGCGCACGCAACCAGTACGCCAGCCGGCGATGTGGCTGAGGCAAAGGCAATTCGCACAGTCTTAGGTGCAGATGCTGATCATGCACCAGTAACTGCGGTTAAATCGGTTGCTGGGCACTTACTTGGTGGCGCTGGTTCACTGGCGGCAATCGCTTCTATCTTGGCGCTCAAGCACCGCATAGTGCCTCCTGTGGCTAATCTCGATAATCTTGCCGAAGGCGTAGACATCGACATAGTCACTGGCACTCCACGTGCTTTACCTGCTGGTGACATTGCTGCAATCAGCAACTCATTCGGGTTTGGTGGCCACGATGTGGTTCTAGCATTCCGCAATGCCTAGTTGACCAATACTTGATTACGCCTGTGGCCCATTGGTTAGACCACATTATGAAGCCAGCGAACTGCCATACCTTCGCCAGCGAATCTAAATGGTTCTAACTCACGGTCCCATGGACCCCCAAGAACTTGATCAATTGCCTCAGGGATGGATTCACCTTGGGCAAGTGCATCAGCGACCGTTATTCGTAACTTGTCTTCTGGCACAAAGCTCTCGCCAAACGATCCCATGGGGCTGCGCCAAAAACCTAGTGACGGAGTAAAGGCAATACGTTGACCATCGTGACCTGGACTGGGTTCTTCAGTAACTTCAAAACGTAGGTCTGGAAAATGCTTCAATGCCGCTGCAATTTGATTAGATAATCCGGCTTGACCAACCCAGGACAATTCACTGCGAACACCATTAGCAGTGACAGGTTGATTGACCCACTCTAGAGAAACAGGCTTGCCTAACAAGTCGCTAAGCGACCACTCTAGATGCACACAAAGCGCTCGAGGACAGCCATGTATGAAAACCACGCCTCGAGCTAGGGATGACTCAGTCATTCCGACCTCCTATTTATTGATTACCAGTTGCCTTCCCCAGCATCGGTAACTCAAAAATGAAGGTACAACCAAGACAATAGCCCCTAATCTGGGCGCCACGCTAGTAGAAAATACTGAAATTTGAGGAAAAATGTCCCAAATTTGTCGAAAAGTTAGCGAATTTCAGGCATCGAGCCAATATTGCAAGTTTTGCCAAAGGGGCTGCCATCCTTTGTAGTCGATGGTCTCATCGCTGACGCTCATCAAGGTTTTGGCCAGATTAGCCCGAAAATGCTGATCTTTAGCATCAACCTGCGCCAGAGAGGTCACATAAGTTTTTATTGTGAAAAGCACATCTTTACTCTTGGGTAACGCTCGCAAAGTTTGACGCTCGATGCGCAAAAAAGTGTTCTTCGCAAAATCTGCCGGAGTTAAGTGCGAAGTGTTCCTGTTTAGTTGGTTAGCATTCATCGGAAGATGCAACTCAGATGAATCTAAAATCGTCCAGTTGATTCGCCACATTGGCCATTCAGGAGTGAACTTGTCGAACATGGTGTCCGTGGCCATTCCAATGCGCTCTTCGTACTCGGGCACCGGTGCATGTATTTCATGAAGATTCTTATTGATCTTCTCCGTCAGATCCCAGCGACTCGGAAAACAAACACTTGCTGCAGTCATCACCCATTGCCCATCAGTCTTGGACATGATGACCAGATCCTCTTGAACATTGCGACTCGCAATCTCGAGCGGGTGTTGGTCAGCGTGCGCAAACTTCGTCAAATCAAAATGATCAGGAGAATATTGCATCAAATGATCTTTTAATAAATCCAATGTTTCCGCAGAGCCTTCAAATCCGCTTGGAGTTGTAGCGAAAACTTGAGCATGGTTTTGTTGCAGCAATTTTTGTTTTAAGACAATTTCGCTCTGATAATTCTCATCAATTTCAATCCATTTGGCCAAGTCCAATGCCCGCAAACCCATAGTCACGGTGAATGGTTTTCCATCCACTGGTTGGTAGGTCATGCACTGAGCGTAATAGAAAAAGTGCTGGACCCTTAGATTCCTCTAAAGGTCCAGCACTTAAATCAGATAATTAACTAATTTTTGCTGTAGTGGCACTAACCGAGATTGTTTTTCCGCCTGCATTAAGCGCAGTGATTTCAACTCTTAAGTACTTATTCTTTTGCTTTGTTGTTGTTTTCATTGTCGATTTATTACCGCCAACAATGTAAATACATCCAGCAGGCTTAGTAGTCTTTGCAGTTCCTCTAGCCGAGCAGGCGAGCCACTTGTATGAGTAACTTGTTGCTCTTGACCAAGTACCTTTACCAGCAGTCAAGGTCTTGCCGACCTTTGCAGTTCCACTTACGGATGCGGCCTTCGTCATAGTTGGCTTCTCAACCGCAGTTGGAGTTGGAGTAGGCGTTGGTGTAGGTGTCGGTGTTGGAGCCGGTGTCGGATTCCCAACTGTGCCATTGAATCGCACAGTTGCAAACGTTGAAACCTTGCCGGTTGTTCCATTTATTTGGAATTTGAAGAACGAAGAAGATGAAACACCAGATACATTAAATTTAAATGTCGCTTTTCCATCGCTACCGAATTTACCCATACAGCCAGCGCCACCATTTGCTACATCAGGATCGCACGAGGTTGCATCTCCCTGTGCAGGTCCCTTAGTCGCAACCGAGATGTCTATCCCAATCTTTTCAAAATAAACAACTTGGTAAATTTGCCCAGCACCAGCTTGGTTGTTTAGTGAGAAACTCAGCTGCGTGGTATCGCTGGCAAACGTGTAAGCCGAAGATGTCGAAGATTCAGAAACAGCACTTCCATTTGACGTGGCAGTAACCCAAGAAATGTTTGGGTCTGAAACCCAAGTTGCGGGACCTGTTTGTGTCGGTGTCGGCGTTGGAGTTGCTGTTGACGTTGAAGTCGGGGTTGCTGTTGGTGAAGGCAATGGAGCGCTTCCATCATCAAGAGCGCCATCTTCTAAAACACCACCGTTAATTGAAACATTGTCGATGTAGTAGGACTGGCTAGTGTTAGTGATTGCACCGCCACTACCGGGCGCGCCGTCATAGTTCGGGAATATTGCAAGTGTTGGGTAGTTCTTAGCGGAAGAATATCCACTAGCAGTCGACATCTCAATTGAAATTCGTGACCATCCTGGAACAGCTATTGCAGATTTTTGAGCATAGCCAGCTCCATCAAACTTAACCAAAATAGGCGTATTGACACTATCTG
>CAIVPQ010000176.1 GCA_903907835.1 uncultured Actinomycetes bacterium | reverse complement strand
TCGACATAACAAGACCTGCGCCGTTTCCGATGATACCAACTTCGCCTTGGAGTTTGACGTAGTTCAAGTCAAATTCTTTTGCGCGCAATTCGATTGGGTCGGTCTCGGCGTTGTCGATGAATGCTTCGTGTGATGGGTGACGATATGTTGCGTTATCATCAAGCGTCACTTTGCCATCAAGGGCTAGGACTAAACCTTCTGGAGTTTTTGCCAATGGGTTAACTTCAACCAAAGTTGCATCTTCGGCGACAAGCACTTTCCAAAGGCTCTGCAGAATTTCAATAACCTGCTCGCGCACTTCGGCTGGGAACTTGGCCGCATCAACAATCTCAGCTGCCTTTTCTGGTGTGCAACCAACGATGGCATCTACCGCGACCTTGGCTAGAGCCTCAGGCTTAGTGACTGCAACTTCTTCAATTTCCATTCCGCCTTCAACACTGGCCATAGCCAAGAAAGTGCGGTTGGAGCGATCAAGTAGAAATGACACATAGTACTCATCGGCGATATCAGCAGCCTGAGTTACTAGCACTTTGTGAACGGTGTGACCTTTGATGTCTAGACCAAGGATTTCGCTAGCGCGCTCTTGTGCTTCATCTGGAGTAACCGCAAGTTTGACACCGCCGGCTTTACCTCGACCGCCAGTTTTAACCTGTGCCTTGACCACAACAGTGGTACCGATTTCCTCGGCGGCAACTTTGGCATCTTCTGGGGTTACGACAACGCGACCCGGAACGACTGGCACTCCATGGGCTGCGAAGAGTTCTTTAGCTTGATATTCGTATAAATCCACGAATGCGGGTCACTTCCTACTCGAAGTTTGCAGCCAAATGCCAGCAAACTCTGGGTGAACGTTGTCTAGTCTATCGGTCAATGTTTACAAGGGTTACAGCGCCTCAGGTTCTCCTTGTCTTAACATCCGATAGACTCGGGTGAGGAAAAAGTCAGCGAAATTGCTCTAGGCGTTTTGCTATGCGAACCGAGTTATCGAGGGGTCCGAGCACATGGGCAATGCACAACCTGGTCGCCATCGCGCGGCCAAGCATGCTGCCCCCAAAAAATCACGGTTGAGCTCTCGTCAAACTGGCGCCCTTTTTGGTCTAGCCGGACTTAGCACGGTTGCCTTAACTTCCTCTAGCGCAGTTGTTACTGCCTCGACCGAGATTGCCATCCCGACGGCCTCAGAACAGGCAAGTAAGTCCGAACGCAAAATCATTACAGTTTCAATTCGCAAGGCTGGCGCATCACGCGCTCAGGCTGCGAGCCGTTCCGATGACCGCCAGTCTCTGGCAGAGTCCGCACTGATTGTTAAGGCTGCCAATGTTGGTAACACAACAGATCAGATTGATACGACCCCAACTTTGACCGCAACTGAGCGCATCGCCCTTGGCGCTGTTGCACCGACTGACGATCAACTAAGCACTCTTGTGGCACAAACTATTGAAGATCAGGCTAGCCAAGCCCAGCGCATCATTGATGTTAAGGCTGCCAAAGAGCGCGCTCGCATTGCGGCGGCCAAGGCTAAGACTGAAAAAGCAAAGCAGGACAACAGCGGCTCGGGTGGCCCAGTTGGCACCAATGGTTACTCATATTCCAATTCAGTTTCTGGTCTAGGTCGCGCGGACATTGCCAAGCAGGTTGCTCGACTTGGAAAAGTCATTGTGCCAATCAAGGGTGGCTATAAATTAAGCGCCCGGTTTGGTGAGCGTGGCTACATCTGGTCAAACGGTTGGCATACCGGTATCGATTTTGATGTGCCAAACGGAACTGGTGTGGTGGCTTCGGCTAGCGGAACAATTTTGAGTGCTGGTTGGGCCGGTCCTTACGGTTACCACATTGAAATTGATCACGGCGATGGTTACATCACTACTTACAGTCACCTTTCGCGCATCTACAAATCCTCAGGCTATGTTTCTACCGGTGAAGTTCTCGGACTTTCTGGTAGCACCGGCAATGTGACCGGCGCGCACTTGCACTTTGAAGTTTATAAAGGTGATTCATTCATCAACCCAGCCAATTGGCTTTGGGGTAACTAGTTCCACTCTGACCGTGCAGAAGAAATCACTTCTGCGTCAACAACGTCTACTTCAGAGCTGTTGTGGCACTTACTGGCTCGGAGATTGCTCCCCAACCAACTAAGTTGTAGGCACGAAGCCGGACTGAGCATGTTGTATTGCGCCTAAGGCCTCTGATGAACCGCGGAGATCCTGTTGCGCCTGCATTCCAACTGTGCCAACTACCACCGTTAACCGAGAAGGCATACCTTGTGATTCTTCGGCCTCCATCGGAATCTGGTGCCTGAAATTCAACTTTAAGTTTGGCACTAAGACCTGTTAGTGCGGTGATCGTTGGAGCACCCGGAGTTGTCGGTCCGCTCGGCCGAATAACCAGATGAATGGTCGATTCTCTTTGAATGTTGTAATCGCTAAGGGTTCTACCGGCTTCAAGTTCCTGACCTGCGAAGATCAAGCGTTGTTGGTGTGGGGGGAAGCCTTCCCTGTCTTGGATTTTTTGCATCACGTTATCAATGGTGTCTGAAGGCTCAATCTCAAGCGCGATGGTCTTTCCTGTCACAATCTTAACAAATAGCAGCATGGCATTTGCCGGAGTGGCTGTAGCAATAAACAGGGTGGTCACTAAAGCAGCTGAAAACAAAAGTTTGATACGTCTCATATGTCAAGCCTAGGGGGTCACTGAGTGATGGCTAACAGAGGAAGGCGCTAACTACGGTTTTGGAGACTTCAGTATGCCTGAAACCGTAACCTCCCCCCTGTTGAGTACCGACAAGAGGTGAAACCAGCGCTTAAGCTTAAGCCACAATCTGCAACATTGGCCCTGATGGTGGAGACCCAAAGACGCGCTCTGCGTTGCGCATAATCGAATAACCCATGAGCCCATTTAGTGTCCCACCGAGGAGAGCGCCAATCCCAAATGGGATTGCGGTGCCCAACACAATCACCCCGCGCTTCGTTCCATACTTAGTTACAAAGTCGCGGCCAAGAACCTTATTTATTTCACGCAGAGTCGCCATTGGAATATTCTGGACAACTTGCTTGCCTAGGTGCTTGCCTGTGCGGCCCACAGCTTTGTTGATGAAAGCTTCAGCGCTCTGACCAATAATCAGGCTGAGCATCAATGTTCTTCTTCGAGCTAGGTCAGCCATACAGACCTCATGCACTAGGCAAAGGCTCATGACATATAGACATGTTGCCTCAAAAAATGAGGTCATCTCAACTGTGCTCAGCGCGATACTCGCACCAGTCCCTAG
>CAIVPQ010000175.1 GCA_903907835.1 uncultured Actinomycetes bacterium | reverse complement strand
GTGCGCCCAGGTGGGGAAGTCGTTGTTGTGGCCGAACCAGATCGAGTCGAAGTCCAAGCCCTAATTCGTCATGACCCAGTCGGCTTTGCAACACGCGAGATGCAATTGCGTAGCGAAGTCCAACTTCCCCCGGCCGTTCGGTTAATTGCGTTAACTGGCACTGGCGCCGATATTGACGACCTATTAAGTAGTGCCGAATTACCAGAAGGTGTGGTCAAGCGCGGCCCAGTTCCGACTCGTGAGGGTCAAGTGCGCATTTTGTTAAGCACTCCAAGGGCAATGGCCGCCGAATTGGTGGCTGTAATTAAAGGTGCAACCGCAAGCCGAAGTGCCCGCAAAAAAGGCGCCCCAGTTAACGTTCGCGTTGACCCATATGACATCTAGTCAAAGGACCTTATATCTGGCGGTAAACTATCGGTATAGATAGGTAGCGGGAGGTGCAACATGGGAATCAAACCAATTCGGTTATTTGGTGATCCGATTTTGACGACCCCCGCCCAAGAAGTTGTTACTTTTGACAAAGAGTTACGCCAACTTGTCGCTGACTTAACCACCACAATGCAAGAAGCCCCAGGTGCTGGACTTGCCGCGCCACAAATCGGTGTTTCACTACGTGTTTTTACCTACGACGTTGAGGGTGAAGTCGGTCACTTAATCAACCCAAGCCTGGACCTATCCGAGGAAACTCAAGATGGTGAAGAAGGTTGCCTTTCTCTTCCCGATTTGTCCTTTGACACTCGCCGTTCTGCGCACGTTGTTGCCAAGGGAATGAACATGTTCGGCGAGCCAGTAACTATTCATGGCAGCGACTTGATGGCCAGATGCGTTCAGCACGAAACTGATCATCTTGATGGAATTATCTTTATCGATCGCTTAGATGCCGAAGCCCGCAAAGAAGCCATGCGCGAAATTCGAGCAACCGAATGGTTTGGCATGCCAGCCCCAACAGTTCGTCTCAGCCCGCATTCACTTTTGAACGGCCTGCAGTAACGTGCGGATTGCTTTCGCGGGCACGCCAATACCGGCGTTGCCTACTCTTCAGGCGTTAATTGGTTCCGGTCACCAACTTGATTTTGTAATCACGCGACCAGATGCACCCAAAGGCCGAGGTCGAGTTATGGCCCAAAGCCCAGTGGCGGATCTTGCCCAAGAAAATGACATCGAGTGCATCAAGACGAATAGCTTGGCCGAGATTAGCGATCGAATAGCCCAAGTTGATTGCGTTGTGGTGGTTGCCTTTGGTGGCATGGTTCCAGATGAACTTTTAGCAGTGCCAAAACATGGCTGGATCAATGTGCACTTTTCTCTCTTGCCACAATGGCGCGGCGCAGCACCGGTGCAACGCGCAATCTTGGCTGGCGATGAAATTACCGGCGTAACAACTTTTCAAATTGACTCTGGCATGGATACTGGTCCTGTTCTAGGTCATGTTGTAACAAGCATCGCCCCAACAGAAACCTCTGGCGAACTTCTTGAACGCCTCTCACACCTGGGCGCGCACCTTTTGTTGCAAACCCTTGATGGGCTCGAAGCCAACATGGTTTTTGCAGTTGCCCAAACAAACGATGGAGTAACACGCGCACCAAAAATCACCAGCAACGATGCCCGTATCAACTGGTCACATCCAGCTTTGGCCATCAGCAGGCGAGTGCGCGCAATGACTCCTGATCCAGGTGCTTGGACCATGAGCGCAGACAAGCGAATCAAAATTGGATCACTTTCACTCGCAACAGATGTGACTGATTTAGCAATCGGTGAAGTTGTATCACGCGATGGAAAAGTATTAGTTGGCACCGGCAGTCACGCGCTTTGGCTTAAAACCTTGCAAGAAGAAGGGCGCACAATGAATGACGCTTCGGTTTGGTTCAACCAACGCGAGAATGTGATTTTCGAATGAGTCGAGTAAGTGCGGCCAGACAAATCGCGTTTGATGTTTTACAAGCTGTCCAAATCAATGACGCCTATAGCAACTTAGTGTTGCCTTCTGCGCTTGATCGCGCAAAAGTTTCTGGTCGCGATGCGGGACTGGCAACTGAGTTAACTTATGGCGCTATTCGCCGACAGGGAAGTCTGGACGCAGTCATCAACGCGTGTGCTACTCGAACTGATGACATGGATGCCGATGTTCGAGATGTATTGCGCATCGGGGCTTATCAACTTTTGTTTATGCGAGTGCCTGTGCATGCAGCCGTTTCCGAAACCGTTGAACTCGCGCGCCACGTTGTAAATGTCAGTTCATCAAAATTTGTTAATGCCGTTTTGCGTAAGATTTCTGAACAGACTTGGCCGGAATGGTTACAAGTTCTTACCCCTGGACTTAGCCCAATAGATGCATTGGCTTTGGAGTTTTCTTATCCTGCGTGGGTTATTCGTTCGCTCATGGATGCTTACAAATGTGATGTCACCGAAGTCCGTGCAGTTTTAGAGGCCGGCAATGAACCAGCGCCAGTTTCCCTAGTAGCTCGACCAGGTCAAAGCACGCTGGCCGAACTTTTAGAAACGCCACATCTGGAAACAGGTCGATGGTCACCATTGGCTGCCACAATCTTGCGCCCAACATCCCAAGATGAGTTTTGGTCGACACGTCCGGGTGATATTGAACTTGTGCGTGACAATCGCGTCG
>CAIVPQ010000174.1 GCA_903907835.1 uncultured Actinomycetes bacterium | reverse complement strand
GTATCGACTTCGCGCACTTTGGTATCGACTTCGCGCACTTTGGTATCGACTTCGCGCACTTTGGTATCGACTTCGCGCACTTTGGTATCGACTTCGCGTCGCATGGATTGCTGGCTAAGCATCACACCATTTCGTTGATTGGACGCGCTGGCACAAAGTAGGTTTTTCCAACAGGAGATGTCCATTCACAGGAACCATCTTCATGGCTGACTAATCCCCATCGGCCATGTGTTTTCATTCGATGATGTCGCCTGCACAGTAACCCAAGGTTTTCAAGATTAGTTTTTCCGCCTGCATCCCAACTATGTGCATGATCAATGTCAGCTCGTGTAGCGGGTTGTCGACATCCAGGAAATCGGCAGGTGCGATCTCGAGCTAATAAAAAATCAACTAATGCTTGTGGAGGTTCATACTTTTCTCGACCAAAATCAAGGAGATTTCCTGTTTGCGGATCAGTTATAAATCTTTTCCATGTTGCATCCGAAGCTAATTCTCTTGCAATTGATGCCGGGATTGCTCCGTATCCAGAAAGTTGACCTGGATTCTCTGCTAGCCCCAATAAAGTTGGAAGATCGATAGTGACGTTTACCGTTACTGCGCGCCGGTGAGGTTTTACGAGATCAACATTCTCAGCAAGAGCAGAAGAGAGAATTGCTGTTAATGCATCAGCACGTTTGTTATCGGCTGATAGCAATGACCATGAACTAGTCTCAGAGCGATTACTCAATGTGTTATCACCAGAACCTGCACCAGAACCTGCACCAGAACCTGCACGATATAAGCGAGCAGCCTCACTGCGTTCGCGTTCATCTTTCTCATTCATCTTTAATATGAAAGCCTCTAGCGATTTCATAACAATCTGTGCATCTTGCGCGGGCAATATTGCAACCACGGTCGCCATGCCATCGGAATCGTTGTAACAGCTGACTTTGCGTGATTCGCGAGCCCGGTCAACGATTTCTTCAAATTCTGCAGGAGCTAACTGCGCAATTGTTGTCCGAACTTTATTTGCTACTTGGCCTGGGGTGTGAAACTCAGCAAAGCTCAACGCTTTTGATTCGACTTCATATATTGCGGACTCACTTAGCCCGTCTCGAATTGCAGCTGCAGTTTCCTTGGCGATAACGGTGGCATGTGAGGCCGAAATCTCTCCCATAGCCAACGCAGCACAGGTATTAGGTAAATGATTTACGAGTGTTCGTGCGACATCTATTCGAAGCTGTGCGCTATTTGGTGATAAGCGAAGTGCGGTAGCAATGTCTTCACGCTCTGCTTCATCAACTCCATCCCAAATTTTGTCTGTGCTGCTGGATTCATCGCCAGCGATTGCAACAATTGCCCGCTGTAGCAATGCCTGTAGCCAAGCCGCCTGACGTTCTAGGGCAGTGAGAAAATCTATTCGGGCGGAAACAGAAAGTTCCATGGGATTGATGGGAGCCAAAATTGAAAGAGATTTTATGCCAGGGATTGAATGCAATAAGTTAGCAATAACCTGATCAGAACTTATTGATTCGTATTTGTTCGTTGCAACAGTAGAGAGCTCTTGAACTGGATAAAGGTTGGCGCTGCTCATGTGTTGAACAATGGCTAGGGGTACTGACAAAGAAAATTGTTATCAACAGGTAAACCTTTGGTGAGAAACCGAAATCAGCCCCGATATGAAACCAAAATCAGCCCCGAAGTGAAACCAAAATCAGCCCAGGTGAGAAATCCGTTGCTTCACCTGTTAGGAATAACTGCTTAACCCTCTTGTAAATCAGTAGGTGCTCCGT
>CAIVPQ010000173.1 GCA_903907835.1 uncultured Actinomycetes bacterium | reverse complement strand
GGATGCCGATATTAAAAAAGTAGCGGATGCAGTTAAGTCAGCAGCCTCTGTTGTCATTATTTGCGGTGGTGGTGCAAATCGTGCGCATCGCCAGGTTCAAGAGTTAGCAGAAAAACTACAAGCACCAGTTATTACAACGGGCAACGCACGTGGTTTGCTGCCAGATAAGCACCCACTTAATGCCGGAACAACTCTGCCATTTACTGGGGGACAGGCACTGATTGCATCGGCTGATGTGGTGATCGCAATCGCTACAGAATTTAGTGATGTGGACATTATTTATACGGGCAAGCGAGTGGGCCAACCTCGTTTAATGATTCGAGTAGATCTGGATACAACGCAATTGCAATCTGGGCTCACAGCTGAGATCGGTGTTGTTTCAGATGCCGCGCTCTTTGCATCAGCTCTTACACAAGCGCTCACCGACGGTGGTTTTGCAAGTAGCAATCAAGGAGCACCGGCTGCGGCTGCAAAAGCGCGCGCAGATATTGGTTGGACGAATCAATCTCGTTCACACTTTGCTTGGCTAGATGTCCTCAATGAGCAGATGCCGTCAAATGCAATTGTTTCACTTGATTCAACGCAGTTGGCATACACCGCCCATCACTACACACCATGGTCAACACCATCTCGTTGGCTTGCACCATATGGACTTGGAACGCTAGGCCCCGCACTTCCTATGGGAATTGGCGCGAAAGTGGCAGCGCCAAAAGATCCTGTGGTCATCATTGCTGGAGATGGCGGAGTCCTTTTTACTATTTCTGAGTTAGCAACGGCTCGAGATGTCAGCGGAACAATTGTCACCATCATTTGGGATAACGCAGGCTATGGCGAAATCCGTGATTCATTTGATCGCGCAAAGGCTGATCGAAATGGCGTGGATATTTCATCCTTTGATTTAACAGATGTTGCTAAAGGTTTTGGTATGAATGCATCTCGCGTGCGCACTCCGGATGAGTTGCGTACTCAATTCAAGAAAGCGTTATCAATGGACACACCGAGTGTCATTATTGTTACCGAACCAGGATCTCCGGCGGATAAAAAATGAAGGTTTTCATTAACGCACAGATTATTTCGCCAACCGTAGAACTACCAGCAGGTGCCGATGCCATTGCAGTCAAAGATGGCATCATCAGTGCAATTGGAAAAAGTGCTGAGTTATCTACTGGTGCAACAGAAATCATCGACCTTAAGGGCGCCGTGCTCTTGCCAGGATTTGTCGATCCCCATGCACACCCATTGATGTATGGCCAGATGATGGATTGGGTCGATGTTGGACCGAGTAAAGCTAAGAACATCACCCAGATTATTGAGATATTAAAAAGGGAAGAAGCAGCGCTGCCAGCAGGAGTTCCACTTCGAGCCTTTGGATATGAACACCGCAATTTAGAAGAGGGCCGACACCCCACGAAAGAAGATATTGATCAAATCAGTACTACTCGCGAAATTTATGTCATGAATGCAAGTGGTCACGGTGGGGCAGTCAACACATTAGTCCTTGAAAAAAGTGCAATTACAGCGCAGACACCTGATCCAAAAGGCGGTGCTTTTGAGCGTGATGCAAGCGGAAATCCCACAGGTGTTATCTGGGATGCGGCGTGTGACATTTTAACTGGAGATGCTGGCGTGAAGGTCACAAATCATGGACCTAACTTTCACTTACCTG
>CAIVPQ010000172.1 GCA_903907835.1 uncultured Actinomycetes bacterium | reverse complement strand
GTCATGACGAGTCGCCACATCAAGTCCTGAAGTGGGTTCATCCATTATTAGAATCTCTGGTTGGCGAATGAGCGCTCGTGCGATGAATACCCTTTGCTGTTGCCCGCCAGAAAGAGTTCTGAGGTGCCGGTCCGCGAGTTCACCAATTCCCAATCGGCCAAGCACCTTGGCAACTTCCAATTTCTCTTGCTTACTTGCCCATGGAGCGCGCAGCCCCTGCGAACGAGCCATCATGACTACTTGAGAAACTGTTACTGGGAAGTTCCAATCGATTGATTCCATCTGCGGAACAAAGCCAATAGCTAGGCCTTTTTGACTTGTTATTGAACCTTTTGACGGCTTCATCGTGCCTAATAACACCGAGAGCAATGTGGTCTTACCTGAACCTGAAGGTCCAACAATTCCAGTAAAGCAACCCGGATTAATGTCCCAAGTTATCTCACGAATTACCTCTGGCCCGCCATAGGTTGCCGCGATACCGCTTAGAGATATTAGTGGTGTCATGATCTAAATCCTCGATGTGGATTATTGAGGATAGATTGCACTGTCACCCTTAATTTCTAGATTAAGACTTTTCAATGCAGGGCAACTGCCGCCAAGCGCCTCGATCATCGTGACATAGTTGCTGCGCATAAGTGCTTGCCAGGAATGTTCCGGTTGTCCAGGCTCACCCAACAAATCATCATCTCGCAGTGTGTCAACGTAACGGACTCCTGTTTCGTTTCCAATCTCTTCTAAAACCTTTGATGGAAAAACTTCAGAACCAAAAATTGCCTCAACCTTTAAAGCGCGCACCTGATCGATTAATCTTGCGATTTCTTTTGGCGTCGGATCTTCGAAGTTGGAAGGTTGAATTGCGCCAATTACATTCCAGCCATAGTCACGCGAGAAGTAGGCATACGCATCGTGATAAGTAAGCAATGTTCGGCTAGCCAATGGCAAACTCTTTTGATCGGATTTCAAGGAATCCGAAACCAAAGTGGCCACTTGTTCGAAGTCTGCATAATTCTTTTCGTACAGGGACTTACCTTCTGGGTCAGCAACAATCAAGGCATTGCGAACTGTCTTTGCATACTTAATCGCATAGATGGGGTCAGTCCATAAATGTGGATTTGGTTTGCCATCTTTTGCCGGGAATGAGAAGTCAAAAATCCAGTCGGATTTTGCAATGCTCTGATTTCCAAGCTCAACTATTCTGGCACCAGACTTCATATTGGCCGCAGCCATATCTTTGGTCGGATCTTCAAGTTTTAGGCCGTTAACAAAAATTAAATCTGCTTTGCTTAAGAGTTTTGCGGTGGATGGTGGTGGCTCAAAAGTGTGGGAATTCACCCCCTCTGGGACAATTCCTTGCACTGAAACGCGATCGCCTGCAATCTGAGACACAATGCTTGTAATTGGTGAAACCGTGGTTGCCACCAAGAGTTTTCCAGCCGAATCATCAATTGCCACTGTCTTGGTGCAACCACCAAGACTTACGGCAAATAAGCCAAAAATCGCGCAAATGCCTAGTGTTTTGACCAATCTCATAATGTAAAGTTTACGCTATTGCAAAGTCTTTGCAACTTGACTCCATAAAAATAGGCTTATTTTCTAGCCCCTGCTCTGGTGGATTAAAGCACCTTAGCGAGAAACGCCTGCGTTCTTGCTTGCTGAGGTTTGCTGAGAACTTCAATTGGGTTGCCACTCTCCACGACAACGCCAGCGTCCATGAAAACAAGAGAGTCAGCAACTTCTCGCGCAAAACCCATTTCATGTGTCACCACGATCATGGTCATTCCGCTAGTCGCCAACTCGCGCATCACATCCAGCACCTCACCAACAAGTTCTGGATCTAGCGCTGAGGTTGGCTC
>CAIVPQ010000171.1 GCA_903907835.1 uncultured Actinomycetes bacterium | reverse complement strand
TTTCACTCTTGGAGCGCGCAAGGTTCCCTAAACCCGATGATCATTGCAGGTGGCGAAGGTTCCTATGTTTGGGACTACGAAGGTAATCGGTTTTTAGATTTTTCAAGTCAATTAGTTAATACCAACATTGGACATCAGCACCCAAAAGTTGTTAAGGCAATTCAAGACCAAGCTGGCCGATTAACAACCATTGCTCCCCAACATGCCAATGATATGCGTGGTGAAGCGGCAAGATTGATTAGCGAATTGGCTCCAGATGGTCTCAACAAAGTTTTCTTTACCAATGGTGGTGCTGATGCCGTAGAGAATGCCATTCGGATGGCGCGGATACACACGCACAAACATAAAGTTTTATCTTTTTATCGTTCTTATCATGGCAACACAGGTGCGGCGATAGCCTCAACAGGAGATCCACGTCGATGGCCAAATGAATATGCCTACGGGCATGTGCATTTCTTTGGTCCGCATCTTTATCGCACACATTTCTATTCAGAGACACAGGAGCAAGAAACGCAACGCGCTCTAAAACATCTAGCTGATGTAATCCAATTTGAAGGCCCAGCCACAATCGGGGCAGTTTTAATTGAGTCAGTTGTCGGTACGGCTGGTGTTTTAGTTCCGCCGCCGGGATATCTTCAAGGTGTGCGTCGCCTATGCGACGAAAATGGCATCGTTCTGATCCTTGATGAAGTGATGGCAGGATTCGGCCGCACTGGTGAGTGGTTTGCGTTTAATCATTTTGATGTGCGCCCCGACTTGATTGTTTTTGCTAAGGGATCAAACAGTGGCTATGTACCGGTTGGTGGCGTCGTCATCAGCGATGAGATTGCTGCGACTTTTGACAGTCGTGTTTTCCCAGGTGGGTTAACTTACAGTGGCCATCCATTGGCAACAGCCTCCATCGTGGCAACTATCAAGGCAATGCGCGAAGAAAAAATTATCGAAAATGCTAAGCACATTGGCGATGCAATCATTGGCCCACGACTGGCCGCGATGCAAGACAAGCACCAAATCATTGGTGAAGTGCGTGGCCTTGGCGTATTTTGGGCAGTCGATCTGGTTACTGATCGAGCAACTAAGGCAATGTTGGCGCCATACGGTGGAACCTCTCCCGCAATGGGCGAGTTGGTAGCTGAGTGCAAAAAGCGAGGGCTCTTACCGTTTACGAACTTCAACCGTATTCATGTCGTGCCACCGTGCAATATCACCGAACAAGATGCCCACACTGGTTTAGACATCCTTGATGAGGTTTTTGCTGGATTAGGTAAGTACTACCAAGGCGCATAAAACCTACTGACTTAGATGATTTGAAGCTTAGGGAATAGGCTTAGGACAGTGGAGATACTAGTAATTGGCCAAGGGGCACGCGAACACGCGATTGTCAGGTCCTTACTTAAAGATCCTGGGGTTAATGTTTATTGCGCCCCTGGAAATCCTGGGATTTCACAAGATGCACCTATCCACGCGGTCGATCCGAATAATTCTGATTCCGTTGTGGCTTTGGCTCGTGAACTTAACGTCAATTTAGTTGTGATTGGGCCAGAAGCCCCACTTGTTGCTGGGGTTGCTGATGCCTTGCGCGAAGCTGGATTCGCCACCTTTGGGCCATCGAAAGCGGCAGCACAACTTGAAGGCAGTAAAGCTTTCGCTAAAGAGATTATGAACGCGGCTAATGTGCCAACCGCCAAAGCGCACTTGTGTACGACAAGCGAGCAGGTTGAAACCGCTCTTGCTGATTTTGGCAGCCCTTATGTTGTTAAAGATGATGGTCTTGCTGCTGGTAAGGGTGTTGTAGTTACTAATGACCACGATGAGGCATTTACTCACGCCATGGCCTGCATTAATGGGCGCGCAGGTGGAGCAGTTGTCATCGAAGAATTCCTTGACGGTCCAGAAGTTAGCCTCTTCGGAGTAACTGACGGTCATGTCATAGTTCCACTTTCACCTGCCCAAGACTTCAAACGAGTTGGCGATGAAGATGAGGGTCCAAACACCGGCGGTATGGGTGCTTACACTCCACTTCCTTGGGCGCCAGAAAACTTGGTACAAGAGGTGCACGCTAGCGTATTGCAACCAATGATTGACGAAATGGCCAAACGTGGAACACCGTTTGCTGGCTTGTTATATGCAGGTCTAGCTTTGACAAAAAATGGTGTGCGCGTAATTGAATTCAACGCCCGTTTTGGGGATCCAGAAACTCAAGTAGTGCTTGCCCGGTTGCAAAGTCCATTAAGCGAGCTGCTTTATGCAGCAGCAACTGAACAACTTGCCGAACTCGCCCCACTTGAATGGAATCCTGATTCGGCAATCACAGTCGTTTTGGCAGCTCAGGGATATCCAGAATCACCAGTCTTAGGTGCACCTATTTCAGGTATTGCTGAGGCAGAGGCTCACGGCGTTGATGTTTACCACGCAGGTACTGCAAACAGCGGTGATGATCTCGTTGTAAGTGGCGGACGAGTGTTATCCGTGACTGCGATGGGATCTGATTTGGCGCAGGCTCGGTTAACTGCGTATCAAGCCGTGGAAATTATTGAATTTACGGGTGGACATCACCGCACAGACATCGCTAAAAAAGCAGCACAGGGAGAAATTCAATTATGAGTAAACCAAAGATCCCCAATGTTCTAGCATCCCGATATGCCTCCACGGACATGGCGTCCCTTTGGTCACCAACCCACAAGATTGTCCTGGAACGCCAATTATGGATTGCAGTTTTACGTGCCCAAAAGGATTTGGGTATTGACGTACCTGATGGCGTAATTCAAAGCTATGAATCTGTGATCAACGACGTTGACCTGCAAAGCATTGCTGATCGGGAAAAAATCTCTCGACACGATGTCAAGGCTCGGATTGAAGAGTTTTGTGCACTTGCTGGTCATGAGCATATCCACAAGGGCATGACCAGCAGGGATCTAACTGAGAATGTTGAACAGCTTCAGATCCTTGGTTCTTTAGAACTTATGCGGGTAAAGGCTATTGCCACCGCGGCGATTATGGCTGAACTTGCTGTGCGCTACAACGAAATTGCGTTGACTGGACGAAGCCATAATGTGGCTGCGCAAACTACAACTTTAGGTAAGCGCTTTGCCTCGGGCGCTGATGAATTGTTAGTGGCTATCGCCCGACTAGATGATCTGATTGCTCGCTATCCATTGCGCGGAATCAAAGGTCCGGTTGGCACTGCTCAAGATATGCTCGACCTTCTTGGCGGAGATGAAAGCAAGCTTGCTGACCTTGAGTCACGCATTGCCACGCACTTAGGCTTCAAAAATGTTTTCACCAGCGTTGGTCAAATTTATCCGCGGTCCTTGGACTACGACACAGTCACCGCATTAGTACAGCTTTCAGCAGGGCCAAGCAGCCTTGCCACCACAATTCGTTTGATGGCTGGTCTTGAATTAGTAACTGAAGGATTCAAAGAAGGCCAAGTCGGATCAAGTGCGATGCCACACAAGATGAACACTCGTTCTTGTGAGCGCGTAAATGGTTTTGCCGTAATCCTTCGAGGTTATGCAAGTATGGTTGGCGAACTTTCTGGTAATCAGTGGAATGAAGGCGATGTATTTTGTTCCGTAGTCCGCCGAGTGGCTTTGCCAGATGCGTTCTTTGCCCTTGATGGACTTTTTGAAACAATGCTCACAGTGCTTAACGAGTTTGGTGCTTTCCCCGCGGTAATTGATCGTGAACTGCGCAAGTATCTTCCATTCCTTGCGACCACCAAGATTTTGATGGCTGCAATTCGCGCTGGGGTTGGTCGCGAGACTGCACACGAAGTTATTAAAGAACATGCCGTTGCCGTTGCGCTCGATATGCGTGGTGAGCAAGGGGCCGATGGCAATGCTCTTCTTGAGCGACTCGCTAATGATGCGCGACTCGGACTAGACCTGGCAACTTTGCAAGAATTAATTTCTGAGCCGCTGGAATTCACTGGCGCTGCTCGTGATCAAGTTGCCTCAATCGCTCAAACTGTCACTGCGCTAGTAGCGGCACATCCAGAAGCCGCAAACTACCGACCGGAGCCAATCCTGTGACCATTGCACCAACTGATTACGACTTAGGTCCTGAGTACAAACATATCTACTCAGGCAAAGTTCGCGATCTTTATGAAACCGAAGATGGCCGTTTGCTCTTCATCGCTAGCGATCGCATCTCGGCTTTCGATTGGGTTTTGCCCAGTGTCATTCCAGACAAGGGCAAAATTCTGACTGCGATGTCACTTTGGTGGTTTGAAAAACTTGAAGGTATCGCACCAAATCATATAATTTCGGCAAATGTTCCTGCACCTGTCCGAGGTCGCGCAACTTTCTGTGAGCGACTAGAGATGTTCCCAGTCGAGTGTGTAGTTCGCGGCTACTTAACTGGTTCTGGGTATTTGGACTACCAGCGCGAACAATCAATTTGCGGGGTCGGGCTTCCGCCAGGCCTAAAAGATGGATCATTGCTACCAAAGACAATTTTCACTCCAGCGACAAAGGCCGCTGTTGGTGATCATGATGAGAATGTCACTTTCGATGAAGTGATGACATCGATCGGGATGGAAGAAGCTCAGCAACTCCGTCGCATTTCTCTGCGCACTTACGAATATGCAGTTGGCATTGCTCGACGTCGAGGCATCATAATTGCCGACACCAAGTTTGAATTGGGACTCGGAGTGCGTGGAACTCACCGCGGTCAGATAGTTATGGGTGATGAAGTACTAACACCAGACTCATCCCGTTTTTGGCCAGCCGATCAGTGGCAACCAGGTCAGGCGCAGCCTTCCTTTGATAAGCAATTTGTTCGCGATTGGCTTTTGTCTAGCGAGTCAGGCTGGAATAAAGACTCAGGTGAGGCTCCGCCTGAATTGCCAGAAGAGATTATTGAAAAGACTCGCGCGCGCTACATCGAAGCTTATGAGACTCTGACTCAACGAACTTTTAACGGTTAGTAATTTTTAGTCGCCTTGCAATTTGAAGGCT
>CAIVPQ010000170.1 GCA_903907835.1 uncultured Actinomycetes bacterium | reverse complement strand
TCATCATTTTCTTCAGTCGGCAAAATATCGCCAACACCTAAATCGCCTGCTTGTACGCG
The DNA here is from genome assembly GCA_903907835.1 of uncultured Actinomycetes bacterium. Classification (GTDB taxonomy): domain Bacteria; phylum Actinomycetota; class Actinomycetes; order S36-B12; family UBA5976; genus UBA5976. Next base: position 2,623 of record CAIVPQ010000170.1, on the reverse strand, counting down.
TTGGGCCCAAGGACTCCATGCTGGTGGGACCAATGCTGCGATACCTGGCAATAAGTTGACTTCACTAACCGTGCAGTGATCTTGACCTTCAATTGCCACAACAGCAACAGACCAATACCAACCTGGGTAAGCCGGAGATGCAGAGGCAAATGTGTAGGTGGCAATTGCCAGATTGGAATCTTCAACCTCTTCGCGGACCACATCCATCGCCGCGCCAACATGTTCTGCTGGTACTGACTCACTAATTGCTGCACGTGCTAAGTCGCTGGCGGCTAAGACCTGATCTGAAATACTCACACTCGTATTCTCCCCTATTTAGGACCTGCATATGACCCAGAGGTCCAATCTTGAGTTGTTTCGCGATAATCTATGACTTGTGTCGCTGAAACGTAGATTAGTTTGCTTATCCATTACCGGCGTATTGGCTGTTTCACTGAGTTCATGCACTAAGCCAAAACCAGCAGTGACAGTTACTGCTGGGACGAGTTCGGCATACACTCAAGCAATCTGTTGGTCCCCTGAGGTAGCACTGAGCGCAGCAACTTGCTCAGAGGCTTCACTTACCCAGGCAGTCTCATCGCCAGACATTGCAACAGTAAAAATAGCCGGTGATCAGACAATCGGAATCAGTGTGGATCCAAAGATTGCAGAATTCGGTTGGTACGCAATTGTCAACGGCCAGCGTTTAAATAAAAGCGCTGTGACGTCAACTTATTACCATTTCACGTCACCATTCACCGACATCCCGGCAAATGGTTATGACCTGCAAATTATTTCCCAGAGTCAGCAAACAGGCGCTCGAGGATTGTGGCTATTTAAATTGGTCGGCAACTAAACCCAAAATTTTTGGCGTAATTTTCCGTCAAGCAAATTTGAAGTTACTTAAACGTCAACCTGATCGGCGATGTGACGAAGTACAGTTACCAGTTTCTTTGACTGATTGTCATCTGGGTAACGGCCACGACGCAATGTGTTGGAATATCCATCGAGTAACTTGATGACATCTTCAAGCATGATTGCTAAGTCTTCGGCATCTTTGCGCCCAGCCTTTGCCACACTCGGTGGTGCTTCGATAACTCGAAGAGAAAGAGCCTGTAAACCCTTTTTGCCGTCAGCGACGCCAAACTCAACACGAGTGTTGTTCTTCAAGGAAGTGACACCAGCTGGCAAGGCAGAAACATGTAAGAAGACTTCTTCGCCTTCATCAGTCTGCAAAAAGCCAAAGCCCTTTTCAGTGTCGTACCATTTCACTTTGCCTGTAGGCACGATAGTTCTCCTTGTACTCGCATTTAATCCTTGGTACTTGTTGCCAGGCACCACTCATAGGTTAGAGGAAACAGGTGACAGTACCCAAACCTCTATTGCTAACCTTAGAGTCATGCGCGGAGAAAAACTCATGAAAATCGGCGGAATTGTGCTGGTTATCGGCATGATCTGCACTGCAATTGCAATCTTGCCGTTATTCTTCACAAACTTGGACTTACCCTCAATCTGGTGGTTTCTATCCATGCTCAGCGGCGTGGGATTGGCGTTGATCTTGTTCGGATTGCGCCGCTCATCAAAGGTCCGATCTAGCCTCAAGTAGCGCAAAGGCACACTAAGCGCGTACCGTCGTATAGATGGGCACAATATCTAGGGCAACTGCTAGCCGACCGCGTTCGCTAGCCGATGACCTGCGTCAGCGAACCGACGAGCAGTTACATACGATGTTTGCTGCTCGCGCTGATCTTTTGCATCCAGTGCCAACTGACATAGGTCAGCTAGCAGTTCGAGCCACTACAAGTCCGAGTGTTAACAACGCGCTTGATGCGTTAAATCAATCCCAACTAAGTGTCTGTGAAGCGATGGCTGGACTGGCTGATCCTTGTACCCGCACCGAAGTTCATCAGGGACTTGCTAATGCTCAGGGATACTCCGAGGAATCAGTAGATGAAGCGATGGCTTATTTATTTGATTTGGGTTTGGTTTGGGGCGACGACGAGGAACTTCACTTGATTCGCGTTGCTCGCGAGGCTTTTGGCGCCTACCCATGTGGACTAGCGGCAAGTTTTTCTGATTCGCGCCGTCAGGTCAAAGAGTATGCCAACAAGCCAGGACTGGTAAGCAAGGTTCTTGCTGAAGGGTCCAAAGATGTGCAGGACATCATGAACCAACTGCTTTGGGATGTTCCGGCTGGCACAATGCGCCAGGCAAACCGTTCTATCCGCATTGAAGATGTGAAGTCACCACTAGAGTGGCTACTTGCGCGTGAGCTACTCGTGCCAACTGGGGAAACATCAGTTGTCGTGCCTCGCGAAGTTTCTTTGTCATTGCGCGAAGGTTTGCTAATCAAATCACTTCGCACCACCGCTACAAATCCCGCAATTGGTTTTGTTGATAGCGCACATGCTGATGATGCTGGTGCGCATGTGGCTCTTGATTTTGTTCGCCTAGCCGAAACTTTGCTTGAAGTATGGTCCCTCGAACCACCGGCACAATTACGCGGTGGTGGCTTGGCGATTCGTGATCTTGCAACAGCCGCAGAACTTTTGAAGGTCCCGGAAAAGACTGCTGCCCTAGTTATCGAAGTCGTTTTTACCGCTGGCCTTCTCGCAGCAGATTCTGGCGAAGGATGGGTGCCAAC
>CAIVPQ010000169.1 GCA_903907835.1 uncultured Actinomycetes bacterium | reverse complement strand
GACATGTTGGCATCACCTACGATCACATGTAGACGCCGAAATAGGGTCGCATCTGCATGAGGCTCATCCCTGGTGTTGATAATTGGTCGCCGAACCGTTGTTTCCAGCCCCACTTGCGCTTCGAAAAAATCAGCTCTTGATGAGATTTGGAATCCTAGGCTGCGACCCTCTTGCCCAATTCCCACTCTCCCAGATCCGGCAAAAATTGATCTTGTGACAAAAAATGGTGTTAAAAAATCCACAAATTTGTTGAAGTCTGTGTCTCTCTTAACTTGATAGTTCTCATGTGTGCCATAACTGGCACCCTTACCATCAGAATTGTTTTTGTAAGCCACAATTAATTCACCAGTAAGACTGCTTGCATGCGCAGCAGCTTGTGCAATTATTCGATCGCCAGCAGTATCCCAAAGCGCCGCATCCCATGGATTACTAACCTCAGGCGATGCATATTCAGGATGTGCATGATCGACATAAAATCTTCCACCATTGGGTAAGACAAGATTTGGGACACCATAATCAGCATCTGTGAGAATCTCAGATGGTGCATCTAAGCGGTTAAGCGCGAATCCTCTGGCATCTTGAAGTGGAGTTTCGACGTCATAATCCCACCGCATCCGATCTAATCGATTCGGAAATACGAGACTCGCATATGCATTGACTACCTGTGTTGAAAGGGTAACTGGGTTTGCTTTTGGATTGTTTGGCGCCAAAATTCCGAACTCAGACTCCACGCCCATAATGCGATGAACAGACACAATGGATTCCTAAAGGATCACAGAAGAAGATGCCGTATCAATGGTGCGACCTTCTGTCACACCATTTTCAGTCTGAATAAGAGTGCGCATGTAGACGATACGTTCACCCTTTTTTCCAGAAATTTTTGCCCAGTCGTCAGGATTTGTAGTGTTCGGTAAATCTTCATTCTCACGGAACTCTTGGGCGCATGCCTCAAGCAAATGCGTTTCGCGAATACCAGGTTGACCATTTAGGAGCTGTTCTTTAATCGCCAGTTTCTTCGCTCTGGCCACAATGTTTTCAATCATGGCTCCTGAACTGAAATCTTTGAAGTACAAAACTTCACGATCGCCGTTCGCGTAAGTAACTTCCAGGAAGGCACTGTTGACTGATGTGTCATACATTCGGGCCACTACTGATGCAATCAGCATTTTGATCGCCTCAGTGATATTTCCTTGTGCTTTGTTGATTTCATCTTGGTGCACTGGTACGTGAACATTTAGATACTTGGCGAAGATTTCCTTGGCTGCCTGAGCGTTAGGTCGCTCGATTTTAATTTTCACATCTAAGCGCCCTGGCCGAAGAATGGCTGGATCAATCATGTCTTCGCGATTTGATGCACCAATAACAATCACGTTCTCAAGTGTCTCTACTCCATCGATTTCGCTCAGCAACTGAGGAACTATGGTGTTTTCAACATCGCTAGAAATACCGGTACCCCGCGTACGAAATAGAGAATCCATTTCATCGAAGAAAACTATTACTGGGGTTCCACTATTCGCTTTATCGCGCGCTCTCTGGAAAATAAGTCGAATCTGCCGCTCAGTCTCCCCTACATATTTGTTGAGAAGTTCGGGACCCTTGATATTGATGAAGTAACTCTTTCCGCTTCCTTCCGGATTAACCTCGGCAACTTTTTTTGCCAAGGAATTTGCTACAGCCTTAGCAATAAGGGTTTTACCGCATCCGGGTGGGCCGTACAGCAAAATACCCTTAGGTGCCTTTAAGTTGTATTCGCTGAAAAGATCTGCATGTAGAAATGGCAGTTCCACGGCATCCCTAATCATCTCTATTTGAGCTCCAAGACCACCTATGTCTTCATATTGAATGTCTGGAACTTCTTCAAGGACAAGTTCTTCAACTTCCGATTTAGCGATTTTTTCAAAAGCTAGGCCTGCAGAAAGATCACATAAAACACTGTCACCAGGACGAAGGTTGGAAGTACGAAGTTGCGAACTTAACCGCACAACTTGCTCTTCGTCATTTCGCCCAGAAACAAGTGCGCGAGTTCCATCAGCGAGTACTTCTCTAATATTGACTAAAACGCCATGATCAACCATCGTGGCGGCTAGGACGATGTTCATGGATTCATTAAGAATCACTTCTTGTCCGAGAAATAGATCTGCCTGGTCCACTTCGGGACTTAAGGTGACGCGCATTTTGCGGCCATTGACTGAAACGTCATGAAGATTGTTCTGAGCCACGCCGAGGTAGATCGCAAATCCGTTTGGTGGCGCGCTCAATTTTTCAATTTCTTCGCCTAAAGCAACTAATTGTTCCCGAGCGTCACGCAAGGTAACTGCCAGATTCTGATTGGACTTGGTCAATTCCTCCACTCTGGAGGTCAGCGCACTGAGGGACTCGATGTTATTCGGCGACTCGCTCACTCTGACTCCTTTTCTTTCTGCGACCCTAACTCTTCGATGCCTTCAATGGCACCCTTTGCTGGGCGAATTCTTCTAGGCGGCAAAACTGTGCCATCTGCAAGCCGTCTTGCCGTAACCAAAAAGCCCGTATGACCCTGCATTCTGTGGTTTGGTCGCACCGCAAGACCTTCAACATGCCAAGGGCGTTGAATCAATTCTTGAGCTTGTGGATCTGTCCAACGCTTATCACTTCGCAATTCTTCTACAATTCGAGACATTTGCGTTGTCGTTGCTACATAAAAAATGGCAACACCACCAGGTCGCAAGACTTGAGCAATAGCGGGAACACACTCCCACGGAGCCAACATGTCAAGGACTACTCGGTCCACGCTTCCTGTTTCAAGTTCAAGCACCTCTGTTTGAAGATCGCCAAGGGTAACTGTCCAGTTCTCTGGTCGAGCGCGAAAGAAATTTGTTGCATTCTTCTCGGCTATCTTGGCAAAATCCTCACGACGTTCATAACTATAAAGATGCCCATTGGCGCCGATTGCCCGAAGTAGTGAACAAGAAAGCGCTCCAGATCCCACGCCGGCTTCAACGACTATGGCGCCCGGAAAAATATCAGCAAAACCAACAATCGCAGCCGCATCCTTTGGATATACAACCGCGGCCCCGCGAGGCATAGACAGAACAAAGTCCATCAAAAGTGGGCGAAGCGCTAAGTACACCATTTTGGCGGTGGATGTGACTGTTGAGCCTTCAGGCGAACCAATTAGATCGTCATGTTCGATGGCGCCGTGGTTCGTATGGAACTGACGACCAGCCTCCAAAACAATAGTGTGATGCCTTGCTTTTACGTCAGTTAGTTGAACGCGGTCACCCACCTGGAAGTTAGCTGGATTAACCGTGTTAGACATAACGCTCCTTAGACCGAACAGAAATTTTTATCTGCGCTTAGGTCAATTCTGTCAGGTAAGTAGCATCACTTACGACTCAAGGGAAGTAAACTTGAAACAACAACTGACCAAGGGGTAATGCGTGACTGCATCACAGAGGTTTCCACTAAAGACAACTATCGTCATAGCTGCGTTTGGTGGTTGGAGTGATGCTGGGGAAACTGCCACGGACACAATTGAGCATCTCCTTGAAGTTTGGGACTGCGAAGAGATTTTTGAGATTTCACCCGACAATTACTACGACTATCAATTCAGTAGGCCGGAAGCGGCCATTGGCCTAAACGGTGAACGAGAAATTATCTGGCCAGGTACCTCGGTTTACAAAACGAGTTCTTCCACCCTGCCAGATTCAGAAATCTATCTGATTCAAGGTATGGAGCCAAGTAAGCGTTGGAAGCAATTTTGCGCTGAGGTTATGAAAGTTATCCCGACCGATCATGACACTGTAATTATCGGTCTTGGTGCAATGCTTGCTGATGTTCCTCACACACGCCCTATACCCATCAATGGCACAACTTCAGATCCAAATTTGCAGGAAGTGACTGGCTTTGAATCCTCTAAGTACGAGGGTCCGACTGGCATTTTGGGTATTTTGCAAGCAGAGTGTGATGCGGTAGGAATTAGTGGCATTTCCCTTTGGGCGGCAATTCCGCATTATGTCGCTAATCCACCTTGCCCTAAAGGCACACTCGCGCTAATTCGTGGATTAGAAGATGTGTTAAACACAAGCATCCCGGTCGCAGATCTCTTAGAAGAATCTCGAGCATGGCAAACGGGCGTTGAAGAACTGACTAAAGATGACGATGACATTGCCGAATATGTGCGCAATCTAGAAGAATCGCAAGATACCGCTGAACTACCTGAAGCTTCTGGTGAAGCCATCGCTAAGGAGTTCGAACGCTACTTGCGTCGACGCGAAAGTTAATTTGATCGGTTTGCTCGGTACCAAATGATTGATTCAGCTGTCGCGGCATCGAAGGCACCCAAATCTGCATCATTTGTTAAAAATGGCGTGATATTGGTTGCAAGTTCCTTGCCGAGTTCTACTCCCCATTGATCAAATGAGTTGATTCCCCAGATGATGCCCTGAACAAAAGTGAGATGCTCATACATGGATACCAGCGATCCCAAAATAAACGGAGTTACCTGATCCACGCTGATTAGCGTTGTCGGACGGTTACCCGGCATCTCTTTATGAGCGACTAAATGCTCGGGTACATTCGCTGCCCGTATTTGATCTTGGGTGCGACCAAAAGCCAAAACTGTTGCCTGGGCAAGCGCGTTTGATACTAGGACATCATGATGTTCACCAATTGGGTTTAAGGATTTCGCCGTCAAAAGCACATCACAGGCAACAGTTGCTGTCCCCTGGTGTAAAAGTTGATAGAACGAATGTTGACCATTTGTTCCAGGCTCACCCCAATAGATTGCCCCTGTCTCAGTATTGACATCTTTTCCAGTGCGAGTAACTGACTTGCCATTACTTTCCATGATCAATTGCTGCAGATAGGCAGGGAAACGCAAGAGGTACTGGTCATATGGCAGAACAGCAACAGTTGGGATGTTTAGCAGCGAGCGATTCCACAAACCAATAAGCCCCATTAGGACAGGTAAGTTGCTTTCAAGGGGAGCTGATTTGAAGTGCTCATCCATGGCGTGAAATCCGCTTAACAATTCGCGATAGTTCGCCGGTCCGACCGCAATCATGGTGGACAGTCCAATACTTGAGTCCATTGAGTAGCGACCGCCTACCCAATCCCAAAATCCAAACATGTTGTTTACGTCAATCCCAAAATCAGAAACTCGGCTTGCGCTGGTAGAAACTGCGACAAAATGTCTGGCCACTGCTGACTCATCTGCGCCAGGTACTACTGCAAGCAATGCCTCACGAGCACTTGTTGCATTCATCATTGTTTCAATGGTGCTAAAGGTCTTACTCGCCACGATGAAAAGTGTGGTCAAAGGATTCACTTTTGCTAGAACTTCGGCAACATCAGTTCCATCAACATTGCTCACAAAATGGAATGACAAATCTCGGGAACTGAAATGGCGCAAAGCCTCGTAAGCCATCACAGGACCTAGGTCAGAGCCACCGATTCCGATGTTGACCACATCAGTTATGCGCTGTCCGGTGAATCCCAGCCACCTGCCTTCTCGAACATCGTTGGCAAGAATTTCCATGCGCTCAAGAACTTCATGAATCGGTGGGACGACGTCCACGCCATCTACGATTAGGCTCGAACCCTTTGGTAGGCGAAGGGCTGTGTGTAGAACGGCACGATCCTCCGTGATGTTGATGTGCTGGCCGCTAAACATGGCATCTCGCGCAGATAAAAGTTCGCGCTCACGGGCTAATTCACATAAGGAATCTATGACCTCTTGCGTGACTCTTTGCCGACTGAAATCAACTGAAACTCCATTTGCAGAGAAACAAAGGGTCTTAGCCCGCTTTGGATCTGCGACAAATAGATCACGAATGTGGCTTTCGCCTACTGTGATAGCGAGGTCGCAAAGCGTTCCCCAATTTGTGCTTTCAGTCACTGGATTACCAACAATGGTCATAGGGTCTGCAGTACCTTTCAGGTCAGGCGATATGCTTAAGCGTAACGGACGGCCAGTTTTGGAGAAACAATGAGCAACGTAGATAGCATCACACACATCGGAATGATTGGGCTGGGCCGCATGGGCGCTAATCTAGCCCGCAGAATTTCACGTGCCGGGATACATGTCGTGGTCTTTGATGTGGACAATAACGTTGCGGACAACTTGGCGGCAGAAAATCCAGAACTACTCACAGCAGCCGGATCAATTGCAGATTTTGCGAGATTACTTCCCGGACCAAGAGCAGTCTGGGTCATGGTCCCTGCCGGGGGCATCACCGAATCTGTGGTGAGTGAACTGCTTGAAACTTTAGAGGCCGACGACATCATTATCGATGGTGGAAATTCCTATTACCGAGATGACCTTTCCCATAGCGCTGCTGCGATAAAGAAGGGAATTCATTTTCTTGATGTTGGTACCAGCGGTGGTGTTTGGGGATTGGAGCGAGGCTATTGCTTAATGATTGGTGGCGATACAAATGCGGTCGATTTTCTGACTCCAGTTTGGAATGCGGTATCCCCTGGGCTTGAAACCGCACCTCGCTCACCCGGGCGAACTGGCGAAATATCCAACGAAGAAAAAGGATGGCTGCATTGCGGTCCCTCTGGTGCTGGTCACTTTGTGAAAATGGTTCACAACGGCATTGAGTATGGGCTGATGGCAGCCTACGCAGAAGGTTTGAACATTCTAAAATCTGCGGACGAGGGCCTTAAGCCTCGCACAGCTGATGCCGAGACAGCACCACTAGCCAATCCTGAGCATTACCAGTATCAGTTCGATATTGGGGCCATTACTGAACTATGGAGACGCGGCAGCGTTGTTGCTTCCTGGTTACTTGACCTGACTGCTATCTCACTGCATGAATCTCCAGAATTAGAAGAATTCTCTGGGCGAGTTTCGGATTCAGGTGAAGGTCGATGGACGGCCATCGCCGCGATTGAAGAGGGTGTCCCAGCGCCTGTATTAACGGCCGCTGTATTTTCCAGATTTGAATCAAGAGATAAATCCATATTTGCTAACAAAGTCCTTTCCGCCATGCGCAAGCAGTTTGGCGGGCACCACGAGAAGAAGGACTAGAAGTCGCTTGGCCATCTCGCAAAAGCCAGATTGCGACCTTAGACTGTTGTAATGCAGGCATGGCAAAATGTGGAAGTTCCCAGCATCGCCACGCCCTCACCTGTACCCAGAGTTTTTGATTCTGTCTCACAGGGTTTGACTACTTTGCCTACTGGGCGTGAAGTAACCATTTATGTGTGTGGAATAACCCCCTACGATGCTACGCATATCGGACATGCTGCGACCTATGTTGCCTTCGATACGCTAATTCGCGTTTGGCGCAATAGTGGTGCCGAGGTTCGCTACGCACAGAACGTCACCGACGTTGACGATCCACTTATCGAACGCGCACAGGCAACAGGGCGAGATTGGCGAGACATCGCACTCGAACAAACAGATCTCTTTCGCGGTGATATGCAAGCACTCAGGGTCATCCCACCCGATTACTTCATCGGCGCCGTCGAGTCCATTCCGCTGGTGATCAAAAGAATTCACGACATCCAAGAAACTGGAGCATGCTATGAATTGGGCGGAGATTTGTACTTCGACAATGCATATTCCAGAACCAGCGGGACCGTAGGTCACCTAACTCGACACCAGATGGTTGAGATATTCGGTGAGCGTGGAGGGGATCCAGACCGGATCGGCAAGAGGAGTCCCCTAGACGCTTTACTTTGGCGTGGAGAACGTCCCAATGACCCATCTTGGCCCTCTGACTTTGGTCCCGGGCGACCAGGTTGGCACATTGAATGTGCGGCGATTGCCTTGGAATACCTTGGCGAAAAGATTGACATTCAAGGTGGCGGTAGCGATCTTAAGTTCCCACACCATGAAATGAGTGCTGCCCATGCGGAGGCAGCAACTGGTAACTACCCATTTGCGAGCACATTTGTGCACACAGGCATGGTCTCCCTTCAGGGTCAGAAAATGAGTAAGTCTCTAGGAAACCTAGTTTTTGTTTCCAGTCTCATCCAAAAAGGTGTTGATCCGATGGCTATTCGTCTGGCTATTCTTGCTCATCACTATCGCAGCGACTGGGAATGGTTTGAACAAGATTTGGTTAATGCCCAAGCTCGGTTGAAGTTGTGGCGTGATGCGTTTGCGTGTCCCTTAGCTGCAGCATCTGTGAGTGACGCTGTTGTGGCTGCATTAAGTAACGACATTGACACGCCACAGGCTTTGCAACTAGTTGATAATTGGGCCCGTGAGACTTTGGTTGGTCAAGGTGGCGATACACGATCGTCTAGATACATGAGTGTCTTGGTGGATTCGCTTTTGGGGATTGTGTGAGCGATTCAACGATCGATTTGGAAATTGTCGGTCAATTGGAACACGCATCGAATGGCACTTACTTGGCCCGCTCAGGTGCTGACCTATATGTTTATAAGCCAGTTACCGGAGAACAAGAACTTTGGGATTTCCCAACTGGGACGCTTGCCAATCGAGAACGAGCAGCCTACGTGCTGGATCAACTCTTGGCTTGGAATCTCATACCTGAAACGAAACTTGTGACAGGCCCGCTAGGTCTTGGTAGTTTACAAAATTGGGTCGAGGCGGACATTGGACTTGTGGATCTTTTTTCATTAGATGCGGTTCCTGATCATTGGTTCACTATCCTTTCTGGCTTGGATGAGCAAGGAAAGCAAGTGACATTGGCGCACTCACCCGATCCCAGGCTGGCCCAGTTAGCAGTTTTGGATGCCATCATGAACAACGCCGATCGCAAGGCGGGACACATCTTGGTTGATGAAAATGGTGAAATCTTTGCTATCGATCATGGCGTAACTTTCAATGAAGAGTTTAAGTTGCGCACAGTTTTGTGGGGCTGGATTGGGTCAACCATTGATGAATCACTTATTCATGACTTAACACGAATTACGCCACTGATTTCTGATAGCGAACTTGTGAAACTTCTTAGTGCGGCGGAAATTGATTCTTTGCTACGAAGAACGCGAAGTTTGGTATCTAGCGGAGTATTTCCAGAACCAAGCAATCAATGGCCGGCTGTGCCTTGGCCGATTTTCTAGCCACGACGCCTATATCCGTTGGCCCGTACACAAATGTGACCACGAGGATCGAGTGGCTCTTCACATAGTGGACACGGTGGGCGGCCGGCACCTATCACTGCAAATGCACGACTGACAAACGCTCGGGCATAAACACCGAGTATGCGAACACGAACAACATCGGGACCCTCTTCACTGTCTTGCTCAAGGTCTGGTACTTCAAGAGGAGATTCGGTCACTGCATGTGCTTCAATGACCACCTGCTTGGATGAACTATTCCAACCAAGAGACAAAGTTCCCACGCGGAATTCTTCGGCAATTGGATTGTCCATCGGCTCCAGATCTGCAGGTCCAAGGAAACTCGTATTGATGCCTTCGGTCGCAGTTACTTGATCTAGAAGCTCGTCAATGCGTTCAGCAAGCAGCGCTACCTGTTCCTTTTCCAGCGCAACGCTGATGATTCGTGAACCGTGTCTTGCTTGAATGAAGAATGTTCGGTCGCCTGGCATCCCTACTGTGCCAACAACAAAGCGTTCAGGGTTGTCAAAGAAATGAACAATGCGGCTCATTAACTCTGTTCCTTTCCGCTTTGCCCACCAAGAGTCGGCGCGGTCGACTTTTCCTTCAGTTTACCTATCCACGATTCGCCAGTGTCATTTAGCTTTGAAACCGAAACTCCGCTTTCACCGTAATGAATCACGCTCACGGATGCTGGGTCTATTAACAGGCGCTGAAAATTTCGGAGCGAGATACCGAGCGCATCAGCACAAATGGCCTTTATGACATCGCCGTGACTGACTGCGGCCCAGATGACAGCATCTCCATGATCATTCGATAGCTTCTTATCCCAATCACGAATTGATTTAACCGCGCGATCAGACATTGCCTGCATTGACTCCCCTTGCGGGAAAACCATTTCATCAGGTCGCTCCTGGACAATTTTCCACTCTGGTTCTAGCGATAACTCACTAAGTAATCGTCCTTGCCAGAGACCATAGTCACACTCAAGCAAACCGGGCTCTTTAGTTATTGGAACGCTGTTAGTGAAAATGAGTTCACCAGTTTGAACTGTTCGTTCCAGTGGGCTAACGACAACATGGGCTACATCAAGTGCTTGAACTCGATGCCCAAGCAAAGTGGCTGAATCAACACCAACCTCGTCAAGTTGTACGCCTGGCGCGCGCCCAGCGAGTATGCCTTGCACATTTGCTGGAGTTCGACCATGACGTATTAAGAGCAGAGTTCCCACATTCTAAGACTAATGCGTGGAAAGATAAAGAACATGCTTACCGGATATGGGCTCTATCAGGACGGACGCCTTAACTCGGCACCTAAAAATCTTTCCGAATCTATCGACGAAAAACTGATTCATGATTGGGAATTGGCAGCTGCACCTGATGATGATGCATTCATGTGGATTGGTTTTACAGATCCTACTGAAACGGAGCTTTCCACGGTCCAAAATGCTTTGCAGTTGCCTGATCATCTAGTAGAAGATGCAATAAACCCCAAGGTGCGACCTAGTTTTGGATGGCACGGGGAAACAAGCGGTTTCATCGTAGTGAAGACCTTGGAATATGTTGACGCCACAAGTGATGTTCTTACCGGCCAGTTAGCAATATTTTTTGATCACTCGCATGTAGTCACTGTCCGACATGGCAATGTTGGTGGCCTTGCCAATGTGAGACACATGATTGACTCAACACCTGCTACCACAAAACTTGGACCACTCGCTGTGATACACGCCATCCTAAAACAGATAACAGATGGGTATGTTGAAGTTTCCGAGGGTGTTGCACAAGATATCCGCGAAATTGAAGAGGCTGTATTTGCGCCTAAACGTGCAGATTATGCAGAGTCTATTTACTTGCTTAAGCGAGAGAACCTTGAAATACGTCGCGCAGTTTATCCACTCACTCAATCAGCACACTTTTTTGTGACCAAAACCAATCCAGCTATCCCACGAGCATTGCAAGATGATTTTCAAGACTTAGGTGAACATATCCTTCGTGTTCTCGAGCAGGTAGAAAGCCATGACCAACTTCTTTCCACTGTGCTTTCGGCTTCAATGTCTCGACAAGCACTTCAGCAAAATGAGGATACGAGGAAAATTTCTGCGTGGGTTGCTATTGCAGCAGTTCCTACCATGATTGCTGGAGTCTATGGAATGAACTTCGAGCACATGCCTGAACTGACCTGGGAATATGGTTACCTCATGATTCTTGGAATAATGCTAGGCACTTGTGGCTTGCTATGGCGAGCGTTCAAGAAATCCAAATGGCTCTAAGTCGCGGAAATCGTATTTGTGGCGAGCAAACCAATAAGTAAAAACCCAAGTGCTATCCGATAGATAACAAATGGGAGGAAAGTGTTGGTTGCAAGATATTTCATAAGTTGGGCGATAACGAAATACCCGACCACGAAAGCGACTAATGTCGCAACGATAGTTGCTGGCCAATTTACGAACTCATCTTGAGAGATGTTTGGCATTTGAAATAGCGCACTCGCGAACACGGCTGGAATAGCGAGTAAAAATGCATAACGAGCTGCAACTTCACGCTTGTAACCCATGAATAGGCCAGCTGAAATAGTTGCACCTGAGCGAGATACACCTGGGATTAAAGCCAGCGCTTGCCCCAAACCAAAAACTGTTGAATCCCCAAAATTTAGGTCCTCATCGGTCTTTACATGCTTAGCCTTAACATCAGCTACCCAAAGCAAAATACCAACAACAATTAGCGTTGCAGAGACAATCCAGAGATTTCGCAATGACCCTTCGATGGCATCCTTGAATAGCACCCCGAAAAACCCAATTGGTAGGGTGCCAAAAATAACGTACCAGCCCATTTTTGCATGCGGATGACTGCGCAACTCCTTGTTAGTCAGACTCTGAAACCACTTCGAGACTATGTCGATAATGTCTTTGCGAAAGTAGATGACAACAGCTGTTTCGGTTCCAATCTGAGTAATGGCTGTGAATGCTGCGCCTGCATCTTTCCAACCGACTAAATGATTAATGATCATTTCATGCGCAGATGAAGAAATTGGTAAAAATTCAGTCAACCCCTGCGAGATTCCGAGAATAATCGCCTGTAGCCAAGACATGTGATCTGACATTTCTCTCCAATATATTTTCAACACGAGTTCAATTTCGCAAGTAAGCGTCTTAAGTAAACGCTAGCGTGAACCTATGGAAATACGCACACTGGGACGAAGTGGCCTGCAAGTGTCAAAACTGGCACTAGGCACGATGTCTTGGGGACGTGACACAGATATTCATGAAGCACGCGACTTATTCAACATTTATTATCAAGCTGGCGGTCGCCTGATTGATACCGCTGATGTTTATAGCGATGGAATTTCTGAAGAAATTGTTGGGGAATTTATTCGCGACCATCCTGACGTACTAGTAGCAACTAAAGCAGTCAGTGTGCGGGCCACGCGTTCCAGAAATGCCAGTCGATCGAATTTGCTGCAAAGTTTAGATACATCGCTCAAGCGACTTAATCGATCTCATGTTGATATCTGGCACCTGCATGCTTGGGATTCGCAAACTCCGATACAGGAAACACTTCACGCCTTAGATATCGCGGTGTCCTCAGGACGAGTTCGCTATGTGGGAGTTTCCAACTATTCAGGATGGCAGCTTGCTCAAACAGCGGGGATCCAGGAACTAACTCGATCAGTAGCTCCGATAATCAGCGCTCAAATGGAATATTCGCTCCTCGAGCGCGGAATTGAACGTGAAGTTATTCCATCTGCGAATACTTTTGGAGTTGGGATTATGGCTTGGTCCCCACTTGGGCGCGGAGTGTTAACTGGAAAATATCGCAATAACACTCCGGCAGATTCTCGAGCAGCATCAAAGCACTTCGCAGGCTTTGTTGCCCCATATCTAAACGAGAGACCTCGGGCGATTGTTGATGCGGTTTGCATGGCTGCCCAGGCTCTTGGACACACCCCTTTGGATGTTGCCCTTGCTTGGGTTCTAGCACGCCCACAAGTTGCATGTGCCGTTATCGGTGCACGAACGGCTGCACAGTTGAAAGCCATCATCAATGGTTTAGATGCACAGATTCCAACCGAAATTTTTGCTGCTCTTGATGATGTATCTAAGCCTGCACTTGGCTATCCGGAATTTGGCTGGAATCAAACATGAGCGCCGTCTGGGAATTCACCGAGTTGTCTTTTGCCCGTGATTCGAAAAGATCAGAAGTGAAAACTTACCTGACGATCATGGCTGAAATAGATCGTTGGGAATTAGACAGAGTACGGATAACTCGCGATGGTCGAAAGTTTGTGCGCCTTCGTCGCAAAATCTATCATCTCGAACGCACAGCCTGATATCAATCAAACGTTTTCTGGCTACTTAGGCCCCGCGGACAAATGTGTCCATGACTCTTACTCCGAATTCAAGTCCCGAGACTGGAACCCTTTCATCTACCCCATGAAACATTGCGCTGAAATCCAATTCAGGTGGCAAGAGCAACGGAAGAAATCCGTAACAGGTAATTCCCATGCTGCTAATTGCCTTAGCATCAGTGCCACCAGAGAGAGTGTAAGGAACTGGTGTACCTAAGGGGTCTTGAGAACGAATGGCGTTTGCCATCGCATCAACGAGTGGCACATCAAATGGAGATTCCAAGGCAATGTCTGACATGACATCCTCACGGAATACTCCAGCCGGTAAAAGTCCCTCGATGTCCTTGATAAGTTCATCTTCAAAACCGGGCAGAAAGCGCCCATCAATCATTGCGCTGGCTTCACCTGGAATTACGTTGTGCTTGTACCCTGCATCCAGCATGGTGGGATTAGCGGTATTTGATAAAGTCGCGCCAACAATTCGCGCGATTGGGCCAAGGTGGCTCAACAATTCTTCTGGATCGTCAGCGGATAACTCGATTCCAAGGGAATCAGAAATTGCCTTAACGAAATCGCGCACAGTCGGAGTCAGCGACAATTCGAATTTGTGATTACCCACAGCTGCCACTGCTTGCGCCAACTTCGTCACGGCATTGTCATCATTTAGGAATGACCCGTGACCGGCCGTTCCTTCTGCCCGCAACTTCATCCAGCGAATTCCTTTTTCGGCTGTCTGAACTAGATAGACCCGTTTCTCGTTAGCAAGGGTTAACGAGTAACCCCCAACCTCGCCGACTGCTTCACTGACTCCCCTAAACATGTCAGGACGTTTATCAACGAGCCAGTGTGAGCCATGACGACTTCCGGCTTCTTCATCCGGCAAAAAATTCAGAACTATGTCGCGATCTGGTTGTACTCCAGCGCGGGCCCAAGCGCGAACCATAGCCAAAATAATGCCATCGCCATCTTTCATATCAACTGCTCCCCGACCCCAGATCATGCCATCATGAATTTCGGCCGCGAATGGATCAAAGCTCCAATCGGATGCTTTAGCAGGGACAACATCCAGATGACCATGTAAGAGCAAGGCGGGGCGCTGAGAGTTGGTACCAGCGATTCGAGCGTAAACCCCTTGTCGCTTTGCTGAAGTGGTCTCGTAACGCTCGCATTCGATGCCAGCCTCTTTGAGTTTTGCTTCAACATATTCAGCGGCTAATGCTTCACCAGGACCAGACTCATCACCGTAGTTAGAAGTGTCAATCTTGATGAGATCGCGCACAATTTCTGCGACCTCACTTGCAATGTCATCTAAGGGCTCAACGCTCATTGTCCAAGTCTGTCCTATTAGTGCACATGTTCGCTGCAATGTGCTCTCATTTGAGACTAGACCCTATCTTGGGTATTCTTACGAGGCTGGATAAACCAGCAACCCAGTCCGGGTGGCGGAATAGGCAGACGCGCTAGCTTGAGGTGCTAGTCCCTTCACGGGGATGGGGGTTCAAGTCCCCCTCCGGACACACACTTATTAAGAAACCGCGGCGCAGAGCTAGAATTCACCTGTGTCCATTCCAAAAGTCATCCTCTATTACGCATTCACTCCGATTGCGGATCCTGAAGCAGTTCGTCTGTGGCAGCGTGACCTATGCGAGCGGTTCAACTTATTAGGTCGCATAATCATCTCTCATCATGGGATTAATGGGACTCTAGGGGGCGACATGAACGATTTGAAGTCCTACATCAACAAGACCAAAGAGTTCCCAGGCTTTCGAAAGATTGACTTTAAGTGGTCTGATGGTACTGGACAGGATTTTCCGAAACTAAAGGTGCGAGTGCGAGACGAAATAGTGACCTTCGGCGCTCCGGGTGAATTGGTAGTCAACGAGCGTGGTGTAGTCGGTGGCGGCATTCATTTAAAGCCTGCCGAAGTTAACGCATTGGTTGCCGAACGCGGGGATGAAGTGGTGTTCTTTGATGGGCGCAATGCATTCGAAGCACAGATTGGAAAGTTCAAGAATGCAATCGTTCCAGATGTGGAGACTACCCACGATTTCGTAGCCGAGTTTGAAAGCGGCAAGTACGACCACCTGAAAGATAAGCCAATAGTTACCTATTGCACAGGTGGCATTCGGTGTGAAGTGCTCTCCTCAGTTATGAAGACACGGGGATTCAATGAGGTCTATCAAATTGAAGGTGGCATTGTTCGCTATGGCGAGGAATTCGGCGATGAAGGCCTTTGGGAAGGTTCGCTCTACATTTTTGATAAGCGAATGAATCATGAATTTTCAGCCGATTCAAAAGTTATCGGCGAGTGCGAACGGTGTTCGGCGCCAACAAGTAAATTTTACAACTGCGCTAATTTGGAGTGTCGAAAACTGATCCTGCTTTGTGCAAATTGCGCAGAAGATAACTTGTCAACGAATTGCACCGATCAACACGAGCGCGTTAGGCGCAACGCCAAAACCAAATAGACAAGAATTCAAAGATAGGAACTGTGGACGAAGGTTTGGCGTCCCCGCACACCGACAAAAGGAAGGCCAACACACACGTCGATGTCGCCGATAAACTACCCCTCGCCCACAGCCCATCTGATAGATGTTTGAGGTGGCGATTTCCCCATCGCCGCTACATCCATCTCAGAGTTGATACCCAAAGGCGAAGTTCTTAAACATTGGTAACTCAGTATGTTTTAGATTGCAGAACCAGGGTTTTCCATACTTTTTAGGGCTGCAATACGCGACTCAATTGGCGGGTGAGATGCAAAAAGTTTGGATGTAGTGCTGTCATCGAGTGGAGACTCAATCCAAATATGTGCCACAGCATTGGAACGTTGCTGCACGACAGTATCGTCTTTGGCTAACTCTTCCAAGGCTCGTCGCAGCCCCGTTGGATTACGAGTGAATGAAACTGCAGTGGCATCCGCAAGTGCCTCACGATTTCGCGAGACAGCGGCTTTGAGTAGCAGTGCAGCGATGGGAGCAAGTATCAACGCCAAAATAGCCGCAACCATAACAATCGGGTTTCCACCCCCGCCACCCTGATCGTCGCGACGATTGCCACCAGTCCAAAAAGTGATTCGAATTACCAGATCGCTCAATAGCGCGATTGCACCGGCAGTCGTAGCGGCAACTGCACTAACTAACGTGTCTCGGTTAGCCACATGTGCTAGTTCATGAGCGGTTACACCTTGTAGTTGATCGCGATCCATCACATTGAGAATTCCAGTGGTAAAAGCAATAACGGCGTGTTCTGGATCACGGCCCGTAGCGAATGCGTTAGGGGCAGCATCTTCCACTATGGCAATTTTTGGCATAGGTAAACCGGCAGCGATCGTAATTTCTTGAACAAGGTTAAATAGTTGAGGCGCACTGTCGTGGTCGATAACTCTGGCACCGGTCATTGTGAGGACGATCTTGTCTGATCCGTAGTAAGAACCCCAGACTCCAGCCACAGAAATTCCGATGGCTATTGGAACAATGCCGACGCTGGTCTGACCGGTGTAGACCGCGGCTGCATAAATCGCAACTGCGGTCAGACTGCCCATAAGCGCTAAAAGGAGAAGGGTCTTTCGCTTGTTGCCCGCTTGTAAATCACGAAAATCAGTCAAGATTTTCAGCTACTAACTAAAGCTGACGTCAGGAACATCCCGTTTGCCTGGATCACTGACCTCATAAAACTCTCGGGCGACAACATTTGCTACACCGGCAAAAAAGTTTCCTGGGAAGGTGACAATTGCCTGATTAAGCTTGCGCACATTGTCGTTGTAGTACTGGCGCGCAAAACCAATCTTGTTTTCTGTCGTAGAGAGTTCTTCTTGTAGCGACAAGAAGTTACTTGATGCCTTTAGATCAGGATATGCCTCACTCACAGCGAGCAATCCACGAAGGGCCTGAGTTAAGGTGTTATCTGCCGCAGCTACCTCAGCAACACTATGCGCACTTGTGGCTAGTGCTCGGGCTTGAACAACCTTTTCGAAAGTTGTGCTTTCGTGAGAGGCGTAACCCTTAACAGTCTCAACCAGATTAGGAATTAGATCAGCGCGTCGTTGCAGCTGTACTTCGATTTGGGAAAACCCCTCAGATGCATTCACATTTAAGCGCTGCAAATTGTTGTACTGTGCGATTGCAAACAGAACTAGTGCTGCGCCGATACCTAAAACAATCCATAAAACAGTCATGTTTCTAACATAGCCCTTTTCAGAACCTTTTTAAAGGCTTAGTCAATCTAGAGTTTGCTACCAGATGATTGGGACTTCTCCCCTGTTAACAAGAATCTGGTTTACCTGAGAAAAAGGCTCAGATCCCGTGAATCCCCGATATGCACTAAGCGGGCTCGGATGGGCAGATAAAATCACATTCTCAGGCTTAAAGAATTGTCTTACTTCCAAAGCTTGGTTACCCCAGAGTATGGCTATGACGTTCGGATTGCTTTGCACAATTGTTTCGAGAATTCGCTCTGTGATCGTTTGCCAACCGATTTTTCGGTGTGAGTCTGATTTATGGGCCACCGTCGTTAAAACTCTGTTTAAAAGCATTACCCCTTGCTGCATCCAAGGAGTCAGATCACCATCCTGGACCTGCGTGATGCCGATATCGACCTTAATTTCCTTGAGAATATTTCGCAGTGTTGGTGGCATGGGATTTGTCCCTGAAGGAACAGAGAAACTCAAACCACAAGCATGTAACGGATTTGGGTAAGGGTCCTGACCCAAGATAACGACCCGAACCTGATTCGGAAGAATTGTTAGGGCCTGGAAAACATTTCCACTATCAGGAACAATCTCTAAACCCGCAGACCGTTGCTCACGAATGACACTTTCGATTTGATCAATATTGGACCGCACATTTTGCAATGGCAGCTGCCAGTCCGTCGGCACTTGCCCAAATAGTGTCATGCTCAAAGCGTAAAGCCTGGTCAAACCTCTTTGACCACACAAGGTAATCTCACAGGTATGACCAGCGCGGACACACTAACAATCAGCGATGCGCAAAAGATGCCACACATTCGCACATTCCACGCGAGGCATGGGCGACTTTCACTACGTCGTAAAGAACTGCTTGAATCAATAATTCCCCGGCTCGATGTGGCCAATCAGGGTTCTCCCCTTGACCTGCGGATCACTTTAAGACGCGATTTCGTAGTTGTGGACTTTGGTTGTGGAATGGGTGATCACACACGAGCCATGCTTGAAAACCAGCCAGATTGGGCCGTTCTTGCTATAGATGTGCACACTGCTGGCATCTGCGATGTGGCAGAGATGATTGACAATGGCAGTTTCTCCAATGCGCTAGTGCATTTGGGAGACGGCATAACGGTTCTCCAAGATCAACTTGCCGATCAGTCTGTAAGTGAAGTCCACATTTTGTTCCCCGATCCTTGGCCGAAAGCGCGGCACCATAAACGAAGGGTTATCCAAGAGGATTTCTTGGCGATAATTCATCGGGTGCTTGTTCCCGACGGAATAATCCGAATTGCCACTGATCACGATGGCTATGCGCAACATGTTCAACAGGTATTCACCCATCGTCAGGATTTCGATCTTAGCGTAGGTGGATTTGAAGTTCCTGATACCTCATATCACCGCAGGGCCATCCGTCTTGGTCACACAATTCATTCATTCAGTGCGCGAAAAATTTGAGATTAGGGCGATTAAGTCTTCTTTAAGTTGGGGCCAGCCACTCGCAAATCCCTGATGAAGTTCTAAATTGTCCACTTCATCTAGTGCAAACCAACCTGCTTCGATCGATTCTTCGTTGTGAATGAATACGGCTTCTTCGGTTATCACTGCTACTACGGTGTGGTACTTCCATTCGCCGTGAATTGAGAAAGCCTTTTCATGAATTATCCTGAGGCAATGTTGAGTGATTCCCAGTTCCTCTTGGATCTCTCTAAGCGCAGCCTCTAAATCTGTCTCATGAGAGTCTCTAGCGCCGCCCGGTATCCCCCAAGTTTGTCCACCATGCGTCCAAGGAGCGCGTAACTGCAGTAAAACTTTCAAAGTATTTGGGTTGACTACTAATACACCTGCGGCTCCATGGCGACCCCAATGTCGAGAACCACATTGGCAGTCATGCCAACCATCACCGTCGCTTTGAGCCACGATTAAGGCAACTGCCCCACATGTGCGAGGGCTAGTCGAACGAGCAAATCTTGTCCGCCAGTCATCTCGGCGCGCACATTATCGGAGATAACCTCTTGTGGCTTGAGCCAAACTAAATCGAGTGCGTTATGACTTGGTTCACAGTCGCCTTTCACTGGCACCACGAAGACTAGAGACACCGCATGTTGACGCGGATCATGGAAGCCTGACACTTCAGGATCTGGAAAATACTCCGCGATAGTGAACGGCGCGGGACTAGCTGGCACTTGAGGCAAAGCCATCGCGCCAAGATCTTTTTCAATGTGGCGCATGATTGCGTCGCGAATTCGTTCGCCATACAAAACTCGACCCGAGATTACGGCACGACTGATAGATCCATCTGGACGAGCGCGCAAAAGCAAGCCAACACTGGTCACTTCGCCACGTTCGTTAACGCGTACTGGAATTGCGTCCACATAAACGATCGGCAAGCGCTGACGAGCTAAATCCATTTCTTCATGGGTCAACCAGGACGTTTCAGCCTCGGTAATTTCGCTAACATCAAATTCAGTCACATTTGTTATTGTGTCACCTAATTGCCAACTGGGACTGTAACCGTTCGCCTTTTATTTCAACGAATACCAGCAATTATCAGTTTCTGGCTCTTCGCCCTCGGCTTGGGGTACGACCGCGGGCGTACCAACGGTCATCACCAAATTCAACTCCAAGAGGAACTCCGAATGCCTGAGACATTGGCTCACTGGCAATCACCTCGTGAACCGGGCCGACACTTGAGATGCTTCCCTGGGACATGAGCAGTGCATGAGTGAAATTCGGCGGAATCTCTTCAACGTGATGAGTAACCAAAATCAAAATTGGCGAAAGTGGGTCTTCGGCTAAAGCGGATAGCCGAGAAACGAGATCCTCTCGACCTGCAACGTCAAGTCCGGCCGCTGGTTCATCGAGCATGAGAATTTCTGGATCATTCATCAGGGATCGAGCAATTAAAACTCGTTTGCGCTCACCTTCGGACAAACTACCGATAGTGCGCTTTGCCATATCGGCAAGACCCCAAGTTTCAATCATCTGCTGTGCGCGATCAATATCGACCTGTTCGTAATCTTCATGCCAACGTTCAGTCAAGCCATAGGCTGCAGTTAATACAACATCTAGGACTTTTTCATTTGGGGGCAAAATGGCTGAAATCGCTGAACTTGAAATTCCTATTTGCGTTCGAAGCTCGGAAACATTGTCTTTACCAATTTGATATCCGAGAACCTCTGCAACACCAGTAGTGGGATAAATATATCCGGAGCAAACTTGCATAAGTGTTGTTTTGCCAGAACCATTTGGCCCCATTATGACCCAACGTTGACCATCGCTTACTTGCCAAGACACTTTGTTGAGAATGGGATTTTCTGCGCGTACCACTGACACATCTGCCAAGGAAATCAATGAGGTCACTCTGATAACCTATCGCGAGTACCGCTCGGATTTTGTCGTAAGGTAACTACATGTCTGCACAAGATTTGCGCCCTTCTGCTTTAGCCTTGACGCTCTGGTTGAATGCCTTACGAACTGGTGTGATAACACGAAGCGATGCATTCAATGCCTGCGAGACAGTAACTGAATCTAATCACGTGGAATACGGTCAAGAGCAGATGTCTTGGGATGTGGTTATTGGCTTAGTTTCCGAATTGTCTAACCCTTGTTTGGCTGTGCTTCCGGTGCCAGGCGATTTTGGTGGTGTTCCAACACAGGTGACTTTCGACATGGATTTGGTAATTGGTGTGGTCGCGATTGGTAATGACCACCTGCTCTATCGAAATACTGCGAGGACATGGATTCTATGCAAACAAGAACACGCCATTGTTCCGCTAGATGCAGGTCATTCACGTCGCACTTTCTTGGACAATCTTTCCAGAGCGACCGAACTCTTGTCTCAACATCATTTCCTAGGTGACCGCGAGTCCATTGAGGCTGAGTTAGAAAGACACAGTCCAATTCACTTGCCGCCACACATAGCCAAGCGACAGCTCGATGCCATTGATCAAGCTACTCGTGTTCGCGTAGTGGCATTGGGCGCTCTAACAAATTCATATTCAGCCTCATCACCCAGTACAGATCGGCGCAAAATCGAAATTCTTAACGAGATTGATTCCACCGCCCGCAATTTGCTCAGTGCCATAGCCAGTGAATAGTTATGCCTCGTGCCTTTTAAGGTTGCGCGACCTGAACCTCTAGACTGTTATTCATGACAGAGGTATTGGTCTTAACCATCAGCGGACAAGACCAGCCTGGTGTTACCGCGGGTATCACTTCCGTTTTAAGCGACTTGCCGCTTGTCATTCGCCAACTTGAACAGATTGTCCTACAGGGTCATTTAGTTCTTGGTTTAGCGTTGGGTCATTCAACTGGGAACGCCGAAGAGGCATTCCAGGATGCCATTGCTGGCGCCACTGACTTTGCGAATTCTCGCGGGATGCAAGTCAATTCCCGATTGGTTGCCGAAGATGATCTAAATGCCTGGCGCGAACGATTACTTGTCACCGTTTTGGGCAGTCCCCTCGTGCCAAGTTCAGTCGCCGCAATTACCGCAACAGTTGCAGCCGCTGGGGGCAACATTGACCGAATCCGACAAGTTGCAAGTTACCCAGTAACGGCAATCGAGTTCGAGGTCGGTGGCATGGATAAGCACGAATTGCGCGACCAACTAACTCTGGTTGCTCGGGCTAACTCGATTGACATCGCCGTCCAAGAAGCCAGTCTTGATCGTCGAGGAATCCATCTCATTGTGATGGATGTCGATTCGACATTTATTCAAGATGAGGTCATTGATTTACTAGCCGCGCGCGCTGGCGTTGAAGAACAAGTAGCCAACATAACGGCCCGCGCTATGAATGGCGAAATTGACTTTGAAGAATCTCTGCGTGAACGGGTACGGATGCTTGCTGGTCTTGATGAAACCGCAATCCAAGGAGTTTTGGAGGACATCACACTAACTCCTGGTGCGGCTACCCTTTGTCGCACATTGAACCGCCTGGGGTATCAAGTGGCCTTAGTTAGCGGCGGCTTCATTGATGTAATTAAGCCGCTCGCTGAACGCATGGGTGTTGTTAACGTCCGTGCCAACAAACTTGAGATCAAAGATGGCAAGTTAACTGGCGGTCTTACAGGACCAATCATTGATCGCGCCGCCAAGGCCCAAGCCTTGCGCGATTTTGCCGAGCTATACAACATTCCACTTTCACGCACGATCGCAATTGGTGATGGGGCAAATGATCTAGACATGCTTGATACAGCCGCTCTAGGTATCGCGTTTAATGCAAAACCATTCGTTCGTGACGCCGCTCACGCTTCCGTAAATACTCCTTACTTAGACACAATCTTGTATGTTCTTGGCATCACACGGGAACAGGTCGAACGAGCAGATGCAGCCTCTGGCATTCCGATTAGTGCGCCTGCTATCACACTGAATTAGAGCAAAGCGAATAACCATGGACTTCAACGGCAGAACGGCGCTTATTACGGGGGCTAGTGCAGGTATTGGAGTTGAATTCGCCCATCAATTGGCTGCTCGAGGGACAAACTTAGTCCTAGTTGCTCGCCGTGAAGATCGTCTCGTTGCGTTAGTCGAGGAAATTGGCACTAAGTACGGGGTCAAGGTTAGCTATTTTGCAATCGACCTTTCGCAGCCAACATCGGGATCCACGTTGATTGCAAATCTTGCCCAGACCGGTATTGATACAGACATTCTGATTAACAATGCTGGTTTTGCCACTAACAACAAAGTCGCTAACGAAGACCGCATTCGTGTTCAAGCCGAGATTCAACTCAATGTTGGAACTTTGGTCGATCTCACGATTGGTCTCCTACCAGCAATGCAGGCGCAAAGCTTCGGCGCAATCGTCAATGTGGCGAGTACAGCAGCACTGCAGCCTGTCCCCAATTTGGCTGTCTATGCGGCTACCAAAGCATTCGTACTTTCGTTTACCGAGGCACTTTGGGGTGAACTGCGCGGCACGAACATAAGGGCATTAGCCCTATGTCCAGG
The DNA here is from genome assembly GCA_903907835.1 of uncultured Actinomycetes bacterium. Lineage (GTDB taxonomy): Bacteria > Actinomycetota > Actinomycetes > S36-B12 > UBA5976 > UBA5976. The sequence goes on along the minus strand of CAIVPQ010000169.1, from coordinate 10,363 downwards.
TGCAACCGAATCTGAATTCTGGGCTGTAGCAGATATTAGTTCAAAGAAAATGGTTGGCATGCAAACAGCCGAACAGGTTGTGAGAGTCACTCTGCGAGAGCTTGACAAGCTAAATAGCCGCCCGAGTGTGATCTCTGGGTATACCAACAAAGTTCAAGCGCAACTTCTAAGGGTGTCACCTAAGAGAATGACAATCGCTATTGCTGGAAGTCTGTTTAAGAAAGATTAATTGAAATCCCAACTGTTCGACCCCTGGATCAGGGACCGCCCTGCGAATGAACGCCACCATCGACATGGATGATTTCACCAGTCGTTGCCGGGAACCAGTCAGAGAACAAACCTACACATGCTTTCGCCGTTGGAATTGGATCTTCGGTGTCCCATCCCAGTGGAGCACGACGCTGCCACATAGGACCGAAGGTGTCGAAGCCCGGAATGCTCTTTGCAGCCGTGGTGTAAATCGGACCAGCGGCGACAAGGTTCACGCGAATCTGATCGCCACCGAGTTCGCGTGCTAAGTAACGACAGGTTGACTCAAGGGCAGCCTTTGAGACGCCCATCCAGTCGTAGTAAGGCCATGTCACAGTCGCATCAAAGTCAAGACCTAGAACCTGGCCACCCTTTTCCTTCATCAATGGACGAGCGGCGACAGCGAGCGACTTGAGTGAAAAGGCGGAGATTTCTAAGGCGACCTTAACGTCATCCCATTCAGTGTTTAAGAAGTTGCCACCTAAAGCGGCCTCTGGTGCGTAAGCGATAGAGTGCAAAACCCCATCCAGATACGGAACATGTTCACCAACAGCAGAGGCAAGGTTGTTTAGGTCATCTTGATTAGTCACATCCAACTGCACAATAGGCACTTCTTGTGGGAGGCGACCAGCAATGCGCTTGGTGATGCCAGCAGCACGGCCAAATGATGAAAGGACTACGTTCGCGCCTTGCTCCTGCGCCAACTTAGCCACATGAAATGCGATTGAGGAGTCGGTTAGAACACCAGTTACCAGAATATTTTTGCCATCAAGGATTCCCATAGTTTTACTAGTGTCCCATACCTAGTCCGCCATCTACGGGAATGACAGCACCCGAAATGTATCCAGCTTGGGTTGATGAAATGAAGGTAACAACATCTGCAATCTCTTGAGGTGATGCGTAACGACCAAGCGGCACATTCGTCACGATGTCATTTTTACGCTCTTCAGTTAGTTCGGCAGTCATATCTGTATCAACAAAACCAGGTGCAATGACGTTGCAAGTAATACCGCGTGGACCGAGTTCGCGCGCCAATGATCTGGCTGCACCTACTAATCCAGCCTTTGACGCTGCGTAATTGACCTGACCAGCCGAACCCATAAGCCCGACAACACTTGATATAAAAACAATCCGACCACTACGAGCCTTCATCATGGCGCGGGTTGCCCGGCGAGCAACACGAAGCGCACCTACAAGATTGGTGTTCAAAACATCATTGATGTCATCATCTGACATTCGCATGATGAGGCCATCACGCGTGATGCCGGCATTGGCGATGGCAACCTCAACTGGACCAAAGTTTGTCTCAACAAAATCAAAGGCTTCGTCAACGCTAGTGGTATCTGACACATCACACTTAACAACGTTTAAACCGTCGATGGGCTCACCTGATCGGCTTGTGACTACTACAGTGTCTCCTAGCTCAGCAAACGATCGCGCTATTGCTAGCCCAATTCCACGGTTTCCACCTGTAACTAAAACAACTCGGGTCATTGAATAAGGTTATCGTGCGCTACAGTGCAAATCGTCAGGCACATGCCAACATCCGACACCAACTCACTTACTGTCCTGACAACATGACAAAGCAACAGATCAATCGCTAGGCTGGTGGAAACAATTTGCTACCGCCAGAACTTTTTACCAGAGGAAATCACATGAAGACCCTTAAAGACAGAACCATGTTCCTTTTGTCCGTAGGTGTGGTTATTGCCCTAATCATTGCCATTGTCGGTGATTACATAATTTCCGGGTTGGAAACAAGCATTACCGGCGAAGCGCAAGAGGTGTCATCCGATGTAATGCAGCTTGCACAAACTGCTCTTGGTGGTGTCATAGGTGTGCTTGGCGGTTTCTTTGGCGCCAAAGCGGGTCAGGAAAATGAGCAAGGACCCGAGCAAGCGGCTCTTGTAGGTAAAGTCGTCCACGTTTTGGCAATCGGCACCATGGTCGCTGTCAGCTTAGCAATTGCGGGAGATTACATCACCGCAGCCATGGAGACAGCCATCACACGTCAACCGCAGGATGTCTCTTCCGCAGTAATGACGTTGGTGACAACAGCCCTAGGTGGCGTAATTGGACTCATCGGCACTTACTTCGGCGCGAACGAGTAAATTTAGACATCAACATCATCCACAGAGATTGATGTGAATGATTCATGGTTTACTGCCCACTAATGGCGATGTAGCGCATCCTCGACCGTAGCCACGGGTAAGGTTGTGTCAATTCACCAATTGACAAGGAATAACTGTGACGGACCTAGTTAACAACCCGGACTTACCTACAGGTTTGAGTGATGCTGCACTTGCCATTGCGCGGCAGGCTGGTGCTGAAGTAGCGCACTTTCGCATAGCTCGTCATGACAGTCGTGGCGTTTCATTGCGCGATGGAAATGTGGAGAACGTGGCCTCTGACAGCACTTGTGCACTTAGCGTTCGGGTGGTTCTCAATGGTGCCTGGGGCTTTGCGGGTTCCGCAGATCTAACTCCGCAAGCTGCACTAGATGCCACTAACCGCGCATTAGCCATGGCCCGTCTTAGTGCGCAGGTTTCAAGTGATCGCGTTGAGTTAGTTGATGAGCCATCACATGGTGAAGTGTCTTGGCAGATGCCAGTTGAAGTGGACGCTATGGCAATCCCTGACTCTCAAGTGATCGAACTGCTTACTGATTGGAATGCACGAATCGCAGGAGCCGAGGTGGTCTCACACATAGATGCACACGCTGCGATGGGCCGCGATTCAACCTACTTTGCGGATCTAAATGGTAATCAAATAACGCAGAGTCGCGATCGAATCAGCGCACAACTTAATGCAATTCATGTCGGTGAATCAGGTTTTGATGATATTCGTACTTGCGCGCCCCCAGCCGGACGCGGTTGGGAATATCTGACTGGAACTGGTTGGGACTGGGAAACCGAACTTAACGAGTTACCTGAACTCTTGGCCGAAAAATCTAAAGCGCCATCTGTAGAACCTGGGCAGTGGGATCTCGTGATCGATCCCACTAACTTATGGCTTACTATTCACGAATCCATCGGACATGCAACCGAACTAGATCGTGCGCTTGGGTATGAGGCAAATTACGCCGGAACATCCTTTGCCACAATCGATAAACTCGGCAACTTTAAATACGGCAGCGAGTTGATGAATGTAGTTGGAGACCGCACCGCCGAACATGGTCTTTCTACGGTTGGGTACGACGATGAAGGTGTCGCCGCCCAGGAATGGGATTTGGTAACTAATGGCATTCTGACTGGGTACCAAGTAGACCGAAGTACCGCTTCGCGAATTGGCTTAAGTCGATCAAACGGTTGCGCGTTCGCTGACTCGGCTTTACATACCCCAATCCAACGCATGCCCAACGTTTCATTGCGCGCGAATAGTGCCAATGTAACCACTCAGGATTTGATTGCCGATGTAGAAAAGGGCATTTACATCGTTGGCGATAAGTCATGGTCAATCGATATGCAGCGTTATAACTTCCAATTCACTGGACAAAAATTCTTTGAAATTCGAGAGGGCAAAATAGTCGGTCAACTCCGTGATGTTGTCTATCAATCAAATACACCAGATTTTTGGGGTTCATTAGCCGGATTGGGTGGCGCTAGCACCTATTTATTAGGCGGGGCGCTCAACTGTGGCAAGGGTCAACCCGGTCAGGTGGCTCCAGTAAGTCATGGCTGTCCATCAGCTCTGTTTAGAAACATCAACATCTTGAACGGCAGAATGGAAGCTAACGCATGAGTGACTTAACAATTGCACAATCGGTAGAAATTGCACTAGACCTGTTGGGTGCCAACGGTGGCGTTGTGGTTAGCGAATCGAATTTTTCGGCTAATCTGCGTTGGGCTAACTCTAGTTTGACTACCAACGGCAGCACTCAAGACAACACTCTTTCAATCGCAGCATTTGTTCCCGTTGATGATGGGATTGGTTGTGGCATTGCAAGTGGCCAAGTTAGATCTGTAGCGGATATTGAAATGTTGGTTTCAACAAGTACTGCCAGCGCAATTGCTGGTGGAGCATCAGAGGATGCAAGCGATCTAGTTGCCGGACCAGTTCATGCTAATTTTTCAGAAGCACCACAGGCTGCAGATTTCTCCGGAATCGAACACATTGCGAAGTCCCTAGGTGTAGTTATGCAGGACACCTCTGCACAATATTTCGGTTACGCCGAGCATTCAGTGGACACAATGTATGTGGGCACTTCAAGTGGAACTCGTATGCGCTTTGCTCAGGCAACGAGTCGGTTTGAACTGTGTGCCAAGAGTCCTGAGCGTGATCGGTCAGCGTGGTCTGGTCAAGGAGGCACGTCGCTCAATGATGTTGATGTTCTTGCGCATGCGAAGAATGTCAGCCAGGGTCTTGTACATCAATTGACGAAGATTGAACTTGAGCCAGGTCACCACAAGGTGACTTTGTCCTCAAGTGCCGTGGCTGACCTGATGATTTACCTAATGTGGACCGCTTCGGCCAGAGAGGCTGCCCAAGGTCGCAGCGTATTTAGTGCATCCAACGGTGCAACACGCATCGGTGAAAAACTAAGTGATCGCTTAATTTCAATTTCAAGTGATCCAGCTATGTCTGGACTTGAAACTATCGACCATGTGGTCAATCTCGGATCGTCTTCAATGTCGAGCACATTTGATACTGGTTTGCCTATCGGACGCACCAGCATTCTGGATAAAGGAGTACTTAAGGCCCTAGCCAGCAGTCGCTTTTCTGCGGGTGAGGCAAAATTGCCGTTCACTCCCCTTGCTGACAACATCGAAGTAATAGATCAGGACGGTCACGGCTCACTTGAGGAACTAGCTGCACGTATGATCGATGGCTTACTCATCACTTGCCTATGGTACATCCGCGAAGTTGATCCACAATCACTTTTACTCACTGGACTAACTCGCGACGGTGTATACGTTGTGCGCGAGGGCAAAATTATCGGCGCGGCCAGCAATTTTAGGTTCAATGACTCTCCAGTTGGTCTGCTCAACCGGATAGTTGATGCCGGAGAAGCAATTGATTGCCTACCTCGTGAGTGGGCAGACTGGTTCACGCGCTCTAGAGTGGCCCCGTTAACTATTGAGGACTTCAATCTGTCCACCAAATCCGAGGCTATCTAGTCCACTCAAGATGCCAAACCTTTCTGTCGCGCGTAACCTTTAGGTACAAGCAAACGGAAAGTACCTGATGAAAAACGAGCCTGAAGTCTTTAACATCACTGGCGCTCAAACAGGTATGAGTAAGGATCAAAAATCTCGGCAAACGGTTTACTTGTTCAGCATGGGTCTGCGAACCGCCTGCTTTATCGGCGGTTTCTTGGCAAGTGGGCCTTTGCGTTGGATTCTGATTGTTGGCGCGGTCGGCTTGCCCTATTTTGCTGTGGTAATCGCCAACGCCGGTCGCGAACGTGGCGGCTGGCGCGGTGAGCAACCATTTACTCCGCCAGTTAGAGATGCGCTGACTACTGAGTCTCGCACTAGTGACTAACCTGATTACGTGCTGCGTTTACTAACTAGTCCTAAATGGATCGCGCTGACCATTGCGTGTTTACTTTCCCTCCCAGCTTTGAATGCACTCTCAGATTGGCAATGGAGTCGACTAAATCAACGGCAGACCTACAACAGCACAATCTTGAACGCTCAAGAACAACCAAAAGTTGGGATTAACAGCCTTTTGAAGCAAGGGAGTAAAACTGTCACAATCGCAGAGAAGTTTGAGTGGCGAACGGTTGAACTTCTCGGCACTTGGGATATTGCGAGTCAATTACTCGTGCGTAAACAAAGTTTAGAATCAGAACTCGGACTTTGGGTCATCACCCCATTAGTGCTTGCAAACGACACAATAGTCCTAGTTAATCGTGGATGGGTTGCCGCTGCTAACTCCGCCATCGATAGCCCAACTGTTTCCGGGCCGCAATCTGGTCAGGTCAGAGTGTTGGGGCGCGTGCGATTAGTGAAACCCAGAATTAAAGTGAAACCAAATGATTTGCCCGCAAATCAGATAGACCAGATTATTCCCAATGAGATGTTTCCAGAAAGAAACATTTTGACCAATGCGTATGTAGAGATGACATCAAGTGCACCCAACGCACTTACCGTCGGGCTAACTGAAATTCCCGCTCCAGAAGTTACCGAAGGTCCACACCGCTCTTACGCATTACAGTGGATATTCTTTGCAATCATGACAGTGATTGGTTGGGGTGTATTGCTTCGCAGTGATTACTTAGCCACAAAGGTTCATGCAGACTCAGTCGGTTCTGACGAAAAAACTGGCGAATTCTCAACTTCGGCAAACTGACGGTTGTGCAGATCGGCATACAGACCCGCCTTTGCCATCAACTGCTCGTGAGTACCCTGCTCTACTACTTCTCCATCATCAATGACCAAAATCTGGTCAGCCTGACGAATGGTCGATAGTCGGTGAGCAATAACAATTGAGGTTCGGCCCTTGAGAGCGATAGCGAGCGCCTCTTGAACAGCAGCCTCGTTCTCACTATCAAGGTGCGCAGTCGCCTCATCAAGCACAACGACATCGGGTGCCTTCAACAAAAGGCGGGCAATAGATAGGCGCTGCTTTTCACCGCCAGATAGTCGGTGACCGCGATCGCCCACGACAGTATCTAAGCCTTGAGGCATGTCGCGAATCATTTCCGCAATCTGCGCATCTGTGCAGGCAGCCCACATCTGTTCCTCGGTGGCCTCTGGGTTTGCATACAGCAAATTACTCCGGATGCTCTCGTGGAACATGTGTGCCTCTTGAGTAACAACACCAACGACATCATGTAGAGAATCCTGTGTGACACGACTAATGTCATGTCCAGAAATCTTTACAACACCATTTGTTGGATCGAATAAACGAGACACAAGAGAAGTAATTGTGGTCTTACCTGCACCACTTGGACCGACTAACGCAATCAAGTGACCAGGCTGCGCGGTGAAGTTCACACCCTTCAGGATTAGATCCTCCGATACTGCAACGTCTGGGCGGGCGATGCCTTCCAGGCTGGCCAGAGATACTTCATCGGCAGTTGGGTAGCGGAAGTTCACATCAACAAACTCAACGCTTGATGAACCGCGAGGCAAGGTGTGTGCATTTGGGGCATCCTGGACCATGGGCTCAAGATCAAGAACTTCGAACACTCTCTCAAAAGACACCAAAGCTGTCATGACATCAACCCGGACATTGGCAAGCGCGGCCATCGGAACATACAAGCGACCCAACAAGGCGACCAGCGCTAACAAAGTTCCTAAGGTGAGTGAACCAGAAACCACACTGTTACCGCCGATGCCGTAAACAAGTGCAGTCGCAAGAGAACCAACCAACATCATTGCGGTGAAGAACACGGTGTTCGCAGTCGCAATACGCACACCAACATCGCGTACTTTGCCCGCGCGATCAGCAAACAACTCGGCTTCGCGGTCAGGCTTGCCAAAGAGTTTCATCAGGAGCGCGCCAGAAACATTGAAGCGCTCGGACATCTGTGTTGCCATCACGGAGTTGAGATTTGCTTGATCGCGCGTGTATTCCTGCATCTTGCGACCCATGAATCGTGCTGGGATCAAAAATACTGGCAACATAAACAGAGCTGCCAAAGTAATCTTCCACGAAAGGATAGCCATGGTACTGACGACCACACCAAGACTAATCACATTGCCAACAACGCCGCCAAGAGTCGAAGTAAAAGCTCGTTGCGCCCCGACTACGTCATTGTTCAAACGTGAGATTAATGAACCGGTTTGCGCGCGAGTAAAGAATGCAATTGATTGACGCTGAACATGGTCAAAGACTTGCGACCTTAGGTTGTAAATCAGACCTTCACCAATCGTTGCCTGCATGCGCCGAATCACTACACCAAGCGCGGCATCTGTGATTGATAAAAGTGCAATTAACAAAGCAGTGTTAGTGACCATGCGAGTATCACCAGACGGGATTGCTTTATCGACAATTCGTTTGAATAACAACGGTTGCGACACGACTAGAAGTGAATCAATTACGAGCGTTACTAAATATCCAATAATTAGTAATTTGAATTCGGACGCGTAGCTCATGATGCGTCGCACTGTGCCCTTGGCTAAACGTTGATTCTTAACTGACTCATCAGTCATGTAGCCACGCATAGCCATCCAGGCGCCAGGCCCACCGCTCATAGTCATACTTTGCTCCGAATCATTTTCTTTGTAGTTCCTAACCTAATCCGTAGCCATTTGTTCCACACACATTTACCAGAAGTGCGAGCTAGGCCAGCGAAATGAGGTCTAGGTAATCGGCACTCCATAAATCTTCTACACCATCTGGTAGCAACAAGACGCGTTCTGGCTGCAGCGCCTCGACTGCTCCCTCATCGTGAGTTACCAAAACGACTGAGCCTTCATAGTTATGCAAAGCATCTAGAATTTCGGCCCGGCTTGCTGGATCGAGGTTATTTGTAGGTTCGTCAAGAAGTAACACATTTGCTGCAGAGACAACCAGCATTGCCAAACTCAAACGAGTCTTTTCGCCACCAGAAAGCACTCCGGCCAATTTTGTTACTGCGTCGCCCGAAAAAAGGAATGAACCTAGGACACTTCGAATTTGGGTGTCATTGAGATTATCGGAAGCCGAAGTCATGTTGTCCAAAACTGTGCGGTCAGCATCAAGGGTTTCGTGTTCCTGAGCGTAGTAGCCCACCTTGAGACCATGTCCAGGAAGAATCTCACCAGTGTCGGCTTTGTCTACGCCAGCCAGGATGCGAAGAAGAGTTGTTTTTCCAGCACCGTTAAGCCCCAGAATTACAACCTTGCTCCCCCGGTCAATTGCGAGGTCGACATCGGTAAAAATTTCCTGCGAACCATAAATGCGACTTAAACCCTGCGCCATCAATGGCGTCTTGCCACATGCTGCTGGAGTTGGGAAACGAAGTTTTGCTACTCGATCTGCAACACGCACACCTTCAAGTCCGTCTACCAATTTCTCAGCACGCTTGAGCATACTTTGGGCGGCCTTTGCCTTTGATGCCTTGGCGCGCATGCGGTCGGCTTGTTGCTTGAGCTGACCAGCCTGCTTTTCAGCGTTCATCCGCTCACGTTTTCTACGGCGTTCATCAGTTTCGCGCGAAGTCAGATACTCTTTCCAACCGACGTTGTAGATATCGAGTGACTGACGGTTTGCATCAAGATGGAAGACACGATTAACACAGGCTTCAAGTAGTTCAACATCATGGCTAATGACAATGAGTCCGCCTTGATGTCCTTGTAAGAACCCGCGCAACCAAGCAATGGAATCTGCATCAAGGTGGTTTGTTGGTTCATCGAGCAGTAGCGTCTCTGCTCCGCTGAATAAAATTCGAGCAAGTTCGATTCGGCGTCGCTGTCCACCGGAAAGAGTTCCCAAAGTCTGCGAAAGGGTTGTAGGAGTAAGTCCTACGCTGGCGGCAAGGCTCGAAGCTTCGCTCTCAGCGGCGTATCCACCAGCAGACTGAAACTCAGCCTCAGCGGTTGAATATTTACGCATGGCTTTAGCGCTGATGGTGGAATCCGGATTGCCCATATCTTCTTCGGCTTGGCGCATTCGACGGATAACTACATCCAGACCACGGGCGCTCAAAATTCGATCAAGTGCGACTACATCCAAGTCGCCAGTGCGTGGATCTTGGGGCAGGTAACCAACCATTCCCCCGGTAGCAATAGTGCCCCCAGCAGGTTGTGTCTGACCGGCAAGAACCTTAGTCAAAGTAGTTTTTCCAGCACCATTTCGCCCGACAAGCCCAATTCGGTCGCCATTGTCTACGCGGAAATTCGCGCCTGAAACCAATAGTTCGGCGCCAGCGCGTAGTTCAATATCTGTTGCCTGGAGCACTGTGGGTGAAAATCCATTCTAAATAAAAGGCGGTTGTGCGCTATGCGCTCAATTCGACCGCTTCCCATATTCTACCTGCGGTTTATTGACCTGAACCCCGATGTCGTTTGGTCAGAGAAATTCTTTTGATTTTTCCAAGAAATTTTGGCAATTACTTGAAAATTGTCCAAATATGTCAGTGCCTTGTTCTACGGTTTAGGGGTTACGAGTTAGTTCCAGTTGTGAACATCATGCTGACGAATACGAGTTAAAACCGTCGAAAATTCGATGTGGTTTCCCGAAT